>CAZIIV010000114.1:0-8936 GCA_964539365.1 uncultured Desulfobacteraceae bacterium
AAGCAATGGGGATTGAAGGAAAGTAATCTGCCGCGTAGCGGCTTACTTGAACATGGCGCTCCAGCCGACCAGCCTCGCCCCAGCTTCGCTCCAGCGAGACCGGCGGCTGAACTTCACGTTAAATGCCTAACAAAGTAATGATACCCTGTTATTCTATTCAAAATATTCTTGACAGAGTACCATAATATGGTACTATATAGCAAATGAAACAAAAACACCAAAAAACCATGGAACTCATTTTTCGCAGGCCGATCAGTGGCAGTATCAAATGGGTTGATATTGAGAAAATGTTTGTTGCCCTTGGCGCTGAGATTAGCGAACGTGAAGGTTCCAGGGTTGCAGTGTTTTTGTTTAATGAGGTAAGAGTATTTCATAGACCACATCCGACGCCAGACACTGACAAAGGTGCGGCCGCCAGCATTCGTAAATGGTTGGAAAGCCATGGAGTCACGCCATGAATATAATGACATATAAAGGACATAAAGCAAAAATTGAATATGACCCTGAAATTGATATGTTTCGGGGTGAGATACTTGGGCTCAATGGTGGAGCAGATTTTTATGGTAAAACACCTGATGAATTGCGTTTGGAATTTAAGAAGTCTTTAAAGGTATTTCTTGATGTCTGCAAAGAAAAAGGTATTGAACCATATAAAGAATTTTCCGGTAAATTCAATCTACGCATCCCACCGGAACTGCATGCTGAAATAGCTTCAAGAGCCTCAGCAGAAGGGAAAAGCCTGAATCAGTGGATCGTTGAAACGATTGATCAAATTGTCCATGCCCAATAACATCCCGGCATTTAACATTTCACTGGTGCCGAACCAAAAAGACGGTCGGCACAGTTCGAGCGTTGGGAATCAAAATGAGCAGAAATACATCCTTTGGAAAGTTGGCCCAGGAAATAACTGAAGTATACGAAACCATAATAAACCAAAAGATCTTATCCAATAAAAATGAAAGTGCGTTCCTTTCTGCTATTGAGTTTCTAAAAAATATCGAAAATACAAATAATTTAACGGTAGGAAATGTCGATTTTTCGGTTATCTACGACTTTTTCTGTTTAGTTGAGGATGTTATTGGGTTGATAAGTGCCAGTGAGGGGAGTTTTGAGCCTTTAAAACTTGGTGATACGAAATTAATTGGGAGACTCAAGGAGATTAGAGGAGTATATAAAGGAGATGATAATACGATTGCACAACACATGTGCGCACTCCTATTTCAAGGTTGGATTAAAGACCAAAACACCTTCCAAATAAGCAAGGACTTAAAAAATATAGTAACGGAAGGGAAGGCCTGTGATTTTCTTTTAGAAAGTAAACAAAAAGAGAAGATATTAATAGAATGTAAACGAATCCATTCAGATCAATCTTTTAATTGTCATCATGATTTAATCGAAAAGGTTTCCAAAAAATCTGTTAATTGGATCGAAAAATCACTTGAACAAATTGAAAACACAGAAAATTTTCTCGGATTAGGTAGATGTGAAAGACACGTCCTATTAGATATATCAAGCTTTGGAAGACAGTATTACCGTGAAATAAAAGATTATTCAATTATAGGTTTATTATATGAGCAAGAAATCAATGCAATAACTTTAAACATCTTAAAATATTGTTCCGCAGATATTGATTGTATAACATTATGTTGGACTGAAGTATACATTTTCGAAAACAAGCCAAGAGCATTGATTTATCGAACTGTAAATTTTCCACTCACAGAAAAAGAACTAAATTTCAAAGACTATGGTGGTTGGTCAATAGAGTTTTACCCGTTAGGGAAACAAACTAATGAATTTAAAGAATTACGTATTTCCAAAGTTGCTCTATCAAAAGCTTGGATTAGGGCTTCATGGCATGCATGCACGGACAATTTGTTGACGTTTGGCCCAACGGATCGCTTATATCAATAGGAGTAGCCGGTTTCCCAACCACCGCTTTTGAGAGGGACGGGTGTTTCGCTGTCGCTCCACACGCGCCCCTCAAGCAGGCGTTCGGTTCAATACTGATAGGATAGGATAACCGTGGAGGAATTTGGGACATTGATCAAGTTTGGGCAGCAAGAACACTTGTTGCAGCTTCAGGATGAAGGGCTTTTATACCTAAACAATCTTCCATATTTCTGGGAAATTGAGGATCAAGAACTACGAGGGGATCCTTTTGATTGCGTTGCCGAAGTTCGAAGGGGGCCAAGAGTAGTGATTTCACTTCAAAACGGCAAACAATTATCCATGGAGGGTGAGTGGGTATGGCGCATCCCCCCGTCAGAGCCGCAAAAAATAAACATCTATTGTATGTATGCTCTACGCCCTTTCAGCGGAACCTTTGCGGTGGATGAGCGAAATTATCGCTTTGGATCTTTTGCATTGGTATTGCTAAATCGGCCTGAATTTATGCGTAGAATTGAAACGACCGTTAATGATCAAAAAATCCAGTGCAATGCAGATCTCGTTGAATATGTTGATGATTCACATATTGGAAAATTCGGTCCATTCAGAAAGCTCAAGAAATTCGCTTACCAGTCTGAATGGAGATTGGTCTGCTACAATGGGCCGGAAGGCCCTCGGAAAATCAGAATTGGAAGCATTAGCGATATTTCCATTATTTTGCGCAGTGACCAAATTAACAAAGAAATAAAGATTGAGACCGAACCTCGCAATGCACCTGACCATCTACAGCCTGAGGCTTCCGATGGCCGGTGATTGTTGGTTAGATTTGGCATAAAAATAATACCTGGATGCAACTTATGGCATTTAAAACGATAAACAAAGCGCGATTTGACGCATTAGCTTATTCACGATCTCCCCACACGTTTTTTTATTCAGAAGAACTTTCATGGTTTTCTGATGAACAAGAAAATATTATTGGAACTGTGATATTAGACAAAACAGATAACGATTATGGCTTTATCGTTTTAGGAAGAGATGAAAGGTCCTTGTTTCGTTGTGTTGATAATGAAATAAATTTTGAAACAGTTGAACGGGCTGAAACAGCCTTGAAAAAAAAGATAAATGAATATTCTTCAAGTGGGCAGTCAGTTTTTCCGCAAGGTGACTCTTTCAAAAAGAAAAACTTGATTTTTCAGCAGATTGTTTCTGAGGGAAAGCTACACCGTCATTTCAAAACTTTATCTACCAATAAGGGGTATTCACCTGCAAAAGAAATCATTAAAGAAATTGCCTATGCTTTTATTGATTTAGATGGTAATTTTATTCAACAGTTTCAAAGTGATGGTTTTAATGCACGTATTTGGGAATTATTTATTTATGCATTTCTCCACGAAGAGAATTTTGATTTAAGAAATGACATATTCCCTGCACCTGACTTCAATTGCACAAAATTCGGGATAGATATCTCAATTGAAGCTGTCACAGTCAACCCAACAGAAAAGAAAACAGCCCAAGATATTTTGCTTAAACCGGACGAAATTCAAGAAAAGCTCAAGGACTATATGCCAATAAAATTTGGAAGTCCTTTATTTTCTAAACTTAAAAAAAAGTATTGGGAAAAAGAACACGTAAAGGGGCACCCTTTAATTTTTGCCATTCAAGACCTTCATAATGATACATCAATGCTATGGTCTCGTACCGGACTTATGGATTACCTTTATGGTGTACGCCACAAATGGGAAAAAGATTCGAGCGGTAATTTAGCCATTATCTCTGAGAAAATTGAAAAGCACTGCTACAAGGGGAAAGAAATACCATCAGGATTTTTCTTCTTGCCTGATTCTGAAAATATTAGTGCAGTGCTATTTAGCAATAGTGCGACCATAGCGAAATTTAATCGTATGGGATGTTTGGCAGGGTTTGGTAATCCTAATGTAAATATAATTAGAGAGGGTACTTGTCATAATCATGACCCAAATGCTACCGAACCCCTTAAATTCAAAATCAATATTGCAGATGAAAGATACCAGGAAGCTTGGGGGCAAGGTCTATCTCTTTATCACAATCCGAAAGCAAAATATCCCACACCACCTGAGTTATTTCCAAGTATTGGGCATCATTTTTTTGAGCAGCAAAAAATTGTTAGCTATTTACCAGACTTTTATCCTTATGCCTCATTTACATATATTAGCATTAGTTAAGTTGATAAGAATAAAAAAAATCTAACGTTGCTTTTGCAGCGGGTCGCAAACAACCGCGCTCGCTGAAAAGCAACGTTAGCTTGTCAAGGAAAATACAAAGTTGAAAAATCTTTCATTTGAAAAATTGATGATTGCAAGATCGAAAATCCTTCAAAATGCCAAGGACTTGATCACTGATTCTGAAATTTTACTCGATAATCAGCGTTACTCAAGAGCATATACCATCTCGCATCTTGCTTCAAAAGAGTTGGCCAAATTGACTACTATGCATGGTATTTGTATTGATGTTCTTTCTGGCGAAACGATTAATTGGACTAAAGTAGATAAAAAGCTGCGCGATCATAAAGATAAAATAAAAAGGGCTTTCCAATTTGATCTATTTTGCGACTTAACTTCCGATAGCGATGAATCCTTAAAACAGTATGACGAGGGGATTGCACTTGTCGACGAATATAATATCATGAAGAATGCCTCAATTTATTCTGGAATGTTAAAAGGCTATTTTTGCTCTCCGAGCGAAATAATATCTGAAGAGATTGCCCGAAAGATGCTTCTTATTTCAAAAAATCGATATGAATGGTATCAAGCTGCAGAAAAGTCATTCTCTAAAATTGTTTTCTCGGATGGAGGTAAACAGCGGGTATTAGAACATTGGAAAGAATTCAGTAATAGAATGGAAAAATTAATTCGCTAACTTTGGAATTCTCGCGCCCAGCGAATCCCAAATCGTTGGGAGCCTAACGAAAGGTAGGTGAAATTCGATAATGTTACCCAGTGGGTGATCGCATAAGGCTAATGCAATAAATCTTTTTGCAGGGCTTGCCCTGGCACTGAGCAGTATGAGTTGCGAAAGTCCCACCCGGTTAAAGCGTAGCCTGCAGGCCGGTAGCGAAATCCACAGGCAAATCCGGTAACGGAAGTCTGGAGCTGGATGGAGCGAGGGTACAGGCCCTGTATTGAGCCCCGAGGGCCGGGGTCGCACCAAGGTTATTGAAAATATATTAAATATTGGATAATTTGGGTACCTATAGAGGGCAATACGGCATTTTTGGGTCCTAAAAAGAGCGATATAGGCAATTAAAGTGGCTAGAGCACATAGACATTTCGTTTCTGGTCAGATTTATCACACCCCGGTTGAATAGTCTTCTTCCCAGATAAAATATGCTCCGCGCCGGGTAAATATTAAATGCAGATTTAACTGGGTAAGCTTTTCCAGGGAAAGAATTCAACAGGGTAAATTACCCACCAGACTTCGCCTATGGCTTCGCCCCGACAAGCCGCTGCCATAAAAGGGAATTTCTACTGAAGTACGCCAAGGATCGGCATTGATGGTTGCAATGGCTCTTCGAGTCGAAGAAACGATACGGGCTTGTCATTTTGAATTATGCCGTTACTTCAAATCACATACATGTGCCCGCACTTGAATTTATTCACCGCTTCCTGCAACACGTGTTGCCAAAAAACTTTGTCAAAATTCGCTATTACGGATTTCTGTCTCCCGGCAAGAGAAACTTGTTGGCCGTTGTCAAATATTTGCTGGGCGACATCGGAAAACCAAAAGCCAGTTCAACGGTAACCGAACGGTATATCTGCCCACATTGCGGCGCAAAGCTGCTCTGGGTCAAATCGCTTCCAAAATCAACAAGAGATCCACCATGATCACTCTGTGTTTTAACCAATGGTTCAATTCCTCGCTCAGGGCATTGTTCTCTCAACCATGCCCCAGGAATGTTACGCCCTTTGTGAACAGAAATCACTACTGCCTCAGCGCTCAATATGCGAATAGACCTTTGTCTCGTATGCCAAAGAACCTCTTTGAAAGAAAATCTTTACACGGACATTCCATTATCGTAATATCAAGTCCTGCCAGAGGTGAATGTACACTCTGGAAACACTCACTTTAAAATCCAAATCAAAGTACGGCTTAGTTCAACCGGAATTATGTTTTGGCTTCGCAAAACATCAATTCTTTATTCGTTATGCAGAGATGTAAATGCTGAAAACTATCCATCATATTGTTTTGCTATGGGACGAATCAGAACATGTTAGCCCCAAAAGATCGAAGGAGTTGTCATCAAAGTTCTGGAAAGCCTATCTCTATGCTTTTCCAGAAGGAATTGAATCATACGAGTCTCCGACAATTATTACGACTGGCTCTCCGATGTTTGCGAAGAGAAAATTGACGCATTTTTTGCACGACTCTCAGTTCTTGCCGTATGAGGGAGAGAACAAAGACTTGGCAATTGTTAAATATGCAGCCACAGGGATAATTGATCAAAACAAAAGATTCAGGTTTCTGCTAAACAATCTTCAATTCCTAAGACAGAAGAACGGGCATCCTCCCTTAGTATCAGATGACGCCTGTTTGGTGTTTTTGGTAACTAGCGACAGAGCTATTGGGATGACCAAGGCTTTGAGGACCACGCTGGAAAGAAAAAACGAACTTAGAACAAATTTTGCAGCACTCCAAATGGAACAAAGAGGGCATGAGCGAATGGAAAGCTCTGGAATATTACTAGGGCAAGAACTAAAGAAAAGATTCGTGAAAGCTGAGAATGGAGCTTTGTTGTTCGATTTAGATTATTGCGTTGCATAACCTTATTGCTTCACCGGATTCGGGCCAAAGAGCGGCCCTCCCCGGTGAGCAATACGTTATACATGAAATAGAAAATACACAACTGGCCTTTGGTAGACAATAAAGGAACGAATGTGAAACTGACTGAGCAGGAAAAAAAGAAAATTATTGGACTGATCGAAGCTGGCAAAACGCTTCCGGCTGTGTATAAGTTAAAGCTGTTTGACCGTGATGATACGGAGTTTATTGAAGCGACAAAGGATTGCCGGCTGGTTTATAAAGGCAAAACACGCAAAGAGGATATTATTGCCCAGACCCCTGCTGCGCCGTTTCAGAAGATAAGCTCTTTTAATTCGGACAATTCTTTTGAGGATGACTGGCAGAATATGCTGATCTTCGGCGACAATCTGTTGACACTGAAAACCCTGTATGAAGACCAGAGGGGCGAGAACAAATACAAGACTAAAAACAAAATCAAGCTGATCTACATTGATCCGCCCTTTGCCACCAGACAGGACTTCATGAAAGACCGGGAAAAGGCCTACCGGGACAAAATTATAGGAGCGCAGTTTATTGAATTTTTAAGAAAGCGGCTGATCCTGATGCGGGAGATTCTGGCGGATGACGGTTCAATCTATGTGCATCTTGACTGGAAAAAGGGACACTATATCAAGGCAATTATGGATGAGGTATTCGGGGAGCATAATTTTCTCAATCATATTGCTTGGTGTTATAAGGAAAGAGAAATAGCAAAAAGGCAGTTCAATCAAAAACATGACTATATTTTGTTCTATTCAAAAAACAAAACATCGGAATACCCCTTTAATTATAAAGAGATAACTCATAAATATTCCGTTGGTACAATTGGGAAGTATACCTTAGTTGATGACGAAGGTAGAATATTTCAAATACGGGGAAAAGGAGGGGAATTCACTGGCAAACAGGGCTTGTCCCTCGAAATAGAAAAAAAATATCCTGAATTGGTTTACCGTGATTATTTGGATAATAAAATTGGAATATTGCCACGCGATTGGTGGGAAGATATAGCTTTTGTTAATCGCGCAGGTACTGAAAGAAGGGTAACAAATGCCTATCCAACACAAAAACCTGAACAATTGATCGAACGAATAATTAAAGCCTCCTCCAATGAAAACGACATCGTTTTAGACGCCTTCGCAGGATCAGGCACCACCTTGGCCGTTGCCGAAAAACTCAACCGCCGCTGGATCGGCATGGACTGCGGCAAGCTTGCCATCTATACCATTCAAAAAAGAATGCTCAACCTGACTACTCAAATAGGGTCTTTAAAAAAGGATGATCGCAGGGATTATGAGCGGGTGGTTGATTTTGAGGAGCATTCCAAGGCTAACTCAAGAGGTCTGTTCTTTATCTATGAAAAAGCCCGCAGGGGCGATCTTGTCATAACGGATTCATTTCTTAAAAATCTGAGTGAATTCATATCATCCAACCTGTCCGGCAATAAAAAGGAAAAATTTTCCCTTGTTTGCCCGGAAGATAAGCTGAAATTACACAAGCTGAAACCTGCCCAAGATGAAGAAAGCAAGGCAGGTGAAAAAACTGTCGATGTGGGCAAGGTGCGTTTTCTCATCTCCTTTATTCAGCCCAAAGAAAAAACTGAAAAGGAAAAACCGCTTAAAGCAAAGGAATTTACTCTGTTTCATGCGGGCGTATATGATGCAAAGGCCATACTCAATCTGGACTGGGAGCAGTATAAACCATTTGTAGCGCAGTTGTTTGGCGTCCGGTCGGAAAAACACAAGATTCACGGGTTTGATGCGGATGGCTATATCGGTGTGCATTCGGCTTTTATCTGGGATTATCCCAATCAGAAAAACCTCGTTCTCGACAGGGAATACATTAAAACCCTGCATACTGTTTTGGGCGGCAAAGCCGGGGGGCGGTTTTATGTAATCGCGCCGGTGTCATCCATGGGGTTCATGGAAGATGAGGTTGAGCTTGATAACACCACTTATGTGCTTTTGAAAGTGCCATTATCTGTTCTGAAAGCCCTGATTGAAAAAGGCGATCCGGGTAGTGTGAAACAACCGGCATCCGAGGCAGACGTAAATGAGGTGATCGATGCTGTTGGATTTGATTTTATCTCTCAGCCACAAGTGAAGGCATCCTTTCACCGCAGAAAACCGGTGGATGAAAATCTTTTCAACGCCGGAAAGAAAGATTGGACCATTGAAATATCATCCTTTAAATCCAACACGCTGGTGTATGACCCGGAAGACTTTGAAAACTTTGAA
>CAZIIV010000115.1:0-8900 GCA_964539365.1 uncultured Desulfobacteraceae bacterium
TACATGTCCCCAATGTCCTTTTTGGGCAATTCGTGATCGTTTTACAGGTGAAATCATCCAATAAAAATTTGGCATGACCTTTATATTGAGCAAATAAAATTAAAAATTATTGCGCAGTGTTGTATAATCCTCGCAATAGAGGTTTTAAATCGTGAGTAACGAAATCGATAAAGTCATCTATTCGATGATAAATGTCAGCAAGTTTTACGATAACAAACCGGTTTTAAAGGATATATCTCTGTCTTATTTTTACGGCGCCAAAATCGGCGTGATCGGCCTGAACGGTTCGGGCAAAAGCTCACTGCTGCGTATTCTTGCCGGAGTGGATCAAGAATTCAATGGCAGAACCATTCTATCTGACGGAGACACCATCGGATACCTGGAGCAGGAGCCCCTGGTGGATGTGGACAAGACGGTCCGCGAAGTCGTGGAGGAAGGGGTTCAGGAAACCTCGGATCTTCTCAAAGCGTTTGAAGAAATTAACATGAAGTTTGCCGAACCCATGATCGATGGTTTCTTGACCGAATCGCCACCCATATACTGGCCTTCGAAGGGGGCAGCCGGGTGGTCTTCTTTACGGGCAACTGGTCCGAGTATGAAGCCGACCGTAAAAAGCGCCTGGGTGCGGATGCTGCCCGTCCGCATCGCATCAAGTATCGACGGTTGTCCAGATAGGCGAGAGTTTGAGAAAAAATGTCTGGCGATTAAATTACCGTTGTATGTATAATGGAATCATAACCCGGCAGCATGGATTATAGGTATTGAATTTTGTTTGGGAAAAAAACGGTGGAGGGCAACATGAGAGGAAAACAATTAACCCGTCGTCGATTCTTAAAAGATCTTACCCTTACCTGTGCTGGTAGCACCTTTGGCGTGCAGGCGCTTGCGGCACGTCAGGTCTGGGGAAAACCCCTTAAAGGAGCCGGTTCTAAGGAATCCCCAACCATGGAATACCGGACGCTCGGTAAAACGGGCCTCAAGGTTTCAGCACTCAGCTTTGGCGTGATGAGACTGTCTGAGCCCGCAGTATTATTTCAAGCTCTGGACATGGGAATCAATTATTTTGATACGGCCCATGCGTACCAGAACGGCAATAACGAAAAGATGCTGGGCGGCGTACTTAAACAGTATGGCAGGCCTAAAGTCTTTATTGCCACCAAAATTATACCTTATTATAGACGGTTCGGGATCAAGCAGCTCAACAATCAAAAATCCATGGAAACCATGATGGAAAAAAGCTTAACAAGGCTGCAGACGGATTATGTTGACGTACTTTTCCTTCATAATATTGAGACTCCGGATTGGTCGTTGCACGAAGAAATGATCGGTTTTTGTCAAAAAATGAAAAAAGACGGAAAAGCCCGCTTTGTGGGAATTTCTTTCCACACCACCGGCCAGACCTACGTGGATACGGTGGAGCGAACCTTAGAGTCCGGCGTCTACGATGTTTTTCTGGCCACATTGAATTTTAAGAGCCCCCCGGCGCACCTCCAGGCATTAAAACGCGCGCGCCAGAAAGGCGTGGGCATTGTTGCCATGAAGACGCAGGCCGGCGGATATAGACCCGAAGCAAAACTGTCGCTCAATCCGCATCAGGCAGCACTGAAATGGGTCCTTGACAACCCGTTCGTGGACTGTGCCATTCCCGGAATGGTTAACCGGCAGCAGCTTGCGGAAAACGCCGGCGTTATCGGAAAGAAAATCGGGTGGAGTGACCGAAAGACCCTTGCGGCCTATTATGATTCGGTTAAAGATCGCTACTGCTTGAGGTGTGGCGGCTGCACCGCTTCATGTAAAAAGCGGGTGGACATTTCAACCATTCACCGCTGTCTCATGTACTGGGAAGGCTATCAAGACTTCGAGCTGGGACAGGCCACTTACCGGAGACTTCAGCCCACGGAGAATGCCCTGGCATGCATGGGCTGTACAACCCCCACCTGTAATTGCATTAACGGGATAAAAATATCGGAGCGAATGCGCCATGCCCATATTCATTTTGCCTGAATCCGGCCCTGCCCGCCCGGCCCTGCGCTGCTGCATAACTCTTTTGATGATTCTGTTCATCACGGCGGTAACCTGCATCACCCCCTTTGCGGAGTCCGGCGATGAATCGATTTTTACCGCGGCCCTGCCGTCTTCGAAATGGAAGATGGACGGACAGCCCTATGGGTTTTATCCCCAAAACCTCTATGAATACATCAACGGCGAAGCCGAATTTTTTATTGCATTTGGTTTTATTGAGCTGAAAGGGGCAAACTATACTTCTGTCGCCGGCGGGAACGACACGGTGACTATGGATATTTATGATATGGGAAACAAACTGAATGCGTTCGGAGTATTCCAGTCAAAAAGAGGCGGCCAGGCATCTGCTTTGAATTTGGGCGCAGCATCTATGGGCTCTGATGGTTACCTTGCTTTTTATAAAGATCGATTTTTTGTCGAGATACGGGCCTACATAACTGGCGAAAAAGAAAAGGAAAAGGTCGAGACCATGGCCGCACGTATCGCGGCACGGTTGCCGGGTGACAACAGTCCGCCGTCGGAGCTTTTCTACCTTCCCGAAAAGAATAGGATTGCCGGATCAGAGCGCTATATAAAAGGCGGCATACTGGGACACGCGTTTTTGGACAGGGGTATTGTATGCGATTATTGCATCCAAGGTCAAAAAGTGACGGCTTTCGTTGCCCTTTTTCCCTCTCCCGGGGATGCGGTGCACGCCGTAAAACAACACAGAACTTTCTTTTTGAAATCCGGGAAAAAATGTCCGTCACTTGAACGGTTCGGTAAGTACGGTTTTGTTTGCGAGGAACCCTATCATCAAAAAATCGTCGAAACACAGGTCGGGGCGTTCGTAGCAGGGGTCTATGATCTGAGCACCATAGATCCAGGAAAAACAGTGTTGGCGGATATAATAAGAACCATAAAACAAAGAGAAAATATCCGCTAACCGCGTTGGTTACCGCCATTATTTGTAACTTGTCGACCTGTTGGGTAATGGTTATTTGTTTCTTCATCCAATACGGTTTAATTTAACTTGATAGTATAGGAATTTCCTTTTTTGGACACAGACCGGCCTGCCATTGCAAGCTCGCCCGCCAGCTGAGCAAGGCGAGGTGGCTTGGGGTACGAGCGGGCAGGTGAACACAGATTATCAAGATTCTTAAATTGCAAAATAACAATATTATCTGTGTATATCTGCGAAAATCTGCGTCCTATTTAACTTGAGATTCGGACTTTGAAGTGTCAGACGGTAAGGTGAGGGTGACCGCAAATCCTTTGGGCTTGAGATTTCGGGCGGAAACAGTGCCTTTACAGGTTTCAATGCAGGTTTTTACAATGGCCAGACCAAGGCCCACGCCACCGGAACAGCGATCCCGAGAGGGTTGGGGGCGAAAGAACGGTTCGAAAAGCTGTTCCACAAGGTCATCGGGCACACCTGGGCCGGAGTCCCGGATCTCGATCTCCGTTTTATTTCCTTTGCTTTTCGCTGAAACCTGAATCGGACCTGCGTCTCCGGCGTATATTACGGCATTTCTGATAATATTGGCCAGTGCTCGCGCCAGAAGCTCGGGATCCCCGATTGCCCGGATTTTGGGATCGATTTTCGTGATGATCTCCGTTTCGGGCATGGTTTCCCGTTGCACGGCCCGTTGCACTACGGGAAGCAGTTCAACGCTCTTGGGCATAACCTTTGCCGTTTCCATTTCAGCCCGTGAAAAGGACAGCAGTTCGTTAACCAGGTTCGACATGTGGGTTACATCTTCCATCACATCGTCCACCTGCTTTCGGTTCGTCGCATCCACGCGGTGTTCCAGTATGCCGAGCCCCAACTGAATCCGGGCGATCGGGGAGCCCAGTTCATGGGCCACGTCACCCAAAAACCGTTTCTGGCCTCTTACAAAACCGCATAAGCGCGACGTCATGTGATTGATGGCACTTGCCAGGCGCCCGATTTCATCGGTCCTCGGTTCATTGATGCGCACATCGAACCTGCCCTTGGCAATTTCCTCGGTTGCACGAGTCATCCGGGCAAGCGGTCTCGTAATGTTTCTCACCAGTGGTATCCACAACACCACCGAAATCAACATCACCGCTGCTGCCACAATAATCCACGGCAGGGGATCGAAAAAAAAGCCGTTTCCCGTTATGGAATCTGACACGGCCAGAAGTACGGCGCGCACCGGGGGGCGTGATGATGTAAGAAATACCGGAATCCGAACTCCGGCCCAGTATCGTGTGGGATTTTTCGTTCGCATCATGAAGCGATGTTTTCTGCCATGGATATCACGAGGTTTGGGCGGCGGTGAAAACGCGCCCTTTGGGAATCTGCGCCGGAAATCGCCCATAACCATCTTGATTACTGCTTCAGGGATATCCATGTCCTTTGATAAAGATCGGGAACCGCCTTTAAGTAAAAGCGCAAAGTCCACCTGGTAGATCTCTGCATGCCGGGCGAGAACATCAGACCAGTTCTCGGTGGGCACGTATTTTAGTTCATGGGAGATCAGCCTTCCGGCGGTTCTCAATCGATCCGATGCCTGTTGACCAAAAATAGCATGAAGGTCTATCTGGGATCCAAACGCGAAGAATACCACCAAAACCGCCGCTACAATGGCCAGGTTCATAAAGAACCAGAGGAGAATTTTGGAGAATAACGATGAAAAAGGCTTCATAATTCCTGACTTCTCGGGTCTATAAACATATACCCGGCGGATCGAACGGTTTTAATGAACCTGGGGTTTCGCGAGTCATCTCCCAGCTTTCGCCGCAGCGAGGAGATATGGACATCCACGGAACGGTCGAAAACATCGTAGCTTCGACCGGAAATTGCGTCCAAAAGCTGATCCCGTGTTAATATGCGCCCTGCAGCCCTGGCCAGGCACATCAGAAGATCGAATTCGATGGGGGTCAGGTTCACTATATCAGGACCCAACCGCGCCGTTCGGGAGGTTTGGCTGATTTGGAGGTCTCCCAGAACCAATGCTTGATCCATGGTATTGGGAACGGGGTGACGTTGGGATGTAAAAGATCGTCGGGTCACGGCGCGAAGGCGCGCTAAAAGTTCCCGTGTGGAAAAGGTCTTGGGTAAATAATCATCGGCTCCCATTTCAAGTCCCACAACTCTATCGGTCTCATCGCCACGTGCGGTAAGCATCAATACCGCGATGTCCGATTCTTTGCGCAACCGTTTCAACACTTCGAACCCGTCCATCTCCGGCATCATGACATCGAGAATAACCACGTGAAAATTGCCGGCCAAAAGCCTTTCCAGTCCATGGGTTCCCGTGTGGGCAGCATCCACATCATAACCCATAGGCTCCAGATAGTCCTTGACCAGCCTGCAAAGTTTTTTGTCATCATCGACAATCAGGACTTTGATTCTGGAAGGGGATTTTTCCTGATTTTCCATAGCTGTACCCCATCGTAATATCCGTTTTCTCTGCCACTATTCTTATATGATTCATAATATCAGTGCAATATACTTTACAGAACATTTACAATTTTGACCAGGAATCAACATAAATTCTTTACATTTGTCTCTTATAATATGTCCAAAAACGAGGAAAATTTCCTTGAAAACCAACATTCTCAAAAAAAGGAGGTACACCATGAATTCGAAACTTAGGCAAAAATTCTTTACCGGGGCAATATGTCTTGTGGTTGCGGTATTTTTCATTCCGGCTTTTGCGGGAGCGTTTACGCCAGGTCAGTGCAGGTCTGATAAGGGATTTGGCATGAAATGCCATTACGTATCGCCGTTGGGAATCTGGCGAAACCCGAAAATGGTTCAAAACCCGGGGCTCACCGACGAACAGATCAAGGGGCTTCGCGAAGCGGATTTTGCCCATCGTGAAAAGCGTCTGCAATTGAAATCCAAACTCGACGGTCTTCACCTTGAACGGGAAAAATTGTTTTCCGCCGACCCCGTTAACGAGTCGGATATTCTCCAAGTCGCTCGAAAGATATCAGATTTAAAAAGCAAACGGTTTGTGCAAAAAATTGAGTCTCGCCTGACAATTGGAAAACTGTTAACTGCGGATCAACTCAAAAAGCTAAAGATCTTTGACTTGCATCACCCTGCAATGCACGGTAAAATGCACAGAAATGAAAAACATCGCAGGATGCCATCTAAAATTGAAAATGAAAACCGAAACAAAGGATAAGACATCTTGCCTTATGATCACCGACGGTTCGGCCTGCTACACAGATCGGGAGGTCGAACCGGGATCTTTTTTGATCACAAGAGGGACCTACAGGATGAAAATTCTTTCCGGTGAATCCGGCGTTTACGCTTTTTTGATTTTATCTGTAAGATTGTTATAAGCACATGAATTTTAGAGCTATTTCACATGGGCTCATCATGCGCCTGGGTTTTTCCAGAAGCGCGAAAGGAGACACTATGAGAGCTGCAAGACTCATAATACAAGGGTTGGCATGGATAATCATCGCCATATTCTTCATACCTCCGGGAATACCTGCACAGGATTTCGACACTCCAGAGCAAACAGACAGGTTCGGGAAAGGGGAGCTGGATCAGATGCTTGCACCGATCGCCTTGTATCCGGATTCACTGATCGCCCAGATACTGATGGCATCGACATATCCGCTGGAGGTGGTTCAGGCCGAGCGTTGGATACAACAGAACAAAACGCTGACGGGCGATGCGCTGGACGACGCTCTGAAGGAAAAATCCTGGGACCCCAGCATAAAATCGCTCTGTCATTTCCCTGATGTGCTTTTTGCAATGAGCGAGAAACTCGACCAAACCAGTAAGCTGGGAGACGCCTTTCTGGGCCAAAAGGAAGACGTCATGGCAACCATACAGGAATTACGACGAAAAGCCGAGATCCAGGGAAATCTCAAGACAACCAAAGAACAGAAAGTCATCCACGAAGCGGATGCCATCCGGATCGAGCCGGTCGACCGGAGGGTTGTCTATGTACCGGTCTATGATCCGCTCTATGTTTATGGCCCGTGGTGGTATCCTGCATATCCTCCCTATTACTGGTACTATCCCCCAGGTGTAATTATCACCGGCGGTTT
This sequence comes from uncultured Desulfobacteraceae bacterium, assembly GCA_964539365.1. Lineage (GTDB taxonomy): Bacteria > Desulfobacterota > Desulfobacteria > Desulfobacterales > UBA11574 > S5133MH16. Next base: position 7,045 of record CAZIIV010000115.1, read on the forward strand.
TATCAGCTTCGGGCCTCGATTTTTTATGGGAATCGATTGGTTTGCATGGAGCTGGTTCGACTGGCATCGGCACTATATATATATAGACGTGCATAAAGCGAGACGATTCCACAGATTCCCCGACAGGCATTATGCCAAGCATCGGTTTTTATGGCGGCATGACCCTGTGCACAGAAGGGGCGTTGCTTACAGGGACAGAAGAACCAGTGAGCGATTCGGAACAAGACCATATCCAAGAACCCGGCTCGGCCCGGAAATGCGGGGGTACCCGGTAAGAGACCATAAAACAAGGGCGGTTGGACCATCGAGGAACTCCATCAAACCCCGGGAACCAGCGAATGTGTATCGGATAAAGAATGAACGGAAACGGATTCAGCATACCGAAGCACACCGGAAAAAAGCGGGTGAGCCTCAGGTAAAAATGGAGCGTAAAAGGATTCAGCGCACCCAAGAACGACTGGAAAGAGTTGGTCCACCCGGAGCAAGACCCGAGGGAAAAAGACTTCGGATACCTGAAGGCCGGAATACTCCCTTCCATGGCGTGGGCAACGGAAGCTTTGAACGCAAAGCAAGCGAACGCGGGATTAAAAGCCGCCGGGGGGGAGACACAAGACATCAGGGTGGCAGCTTACAGCCCAGGGGCGGTGGCTCGCGGAGTAGCGGCCACGGAATCGGGCGCCAAGGTGGCGGATTCCATAGATAGCAGGCCAAAGGAATTTATCGCAAATTCTTGGAAGGATTGCTATTTAAAAAAGGAGGAATTATGAGCATCGCATTATATAATAACGATAGGGAGCGTTGGTTGGCTGTGCTGGCCGGCTTTATTTCCGGCACCCTGTTTTTGCTCTGGGCCGCTTCATTTTCGTATGCCCAAGGCATGCCGCATCGTAGCTTTTCCTCGCCGGAAAAGGCGGTGACGTCTCTGGTCGCTGCAGTCAGGTCAAATGATACGGAAGAAATGCTCGCCATTTTAGATCCCGGGAGCAGGGAACTGGTCTTTTCCGGTGATGACGTGGCAGACAATACCGAACGAGAAAAATTCATCAAGGCCTACGACCGGATGAACACACTTCAAAAAGTGTCGGCAGACAAAGTGACGCTCTGTATCGGCAACGACAACTGGCCCTTGCCGATTCCTATCGTGAAGACGGGCGAAATATGGAAATTCGACGCAGAACAAGGGAAACAGGAGATTTTGAACCGGAGAATAGGGAGAAATGAGCTGCATGTTATGGATGTGGTTTATGCCTATATCGACGCACAGCATGAATACGCGAGCAGGGATTGCGGAGGCGGCGGAGTGGTGGAATTCGCCCAGAAGCTTATCAGCACCCAAGGCAGACGCGACGGGCTCTACTGGGAGGTGAAGAACGGCGAAAAAGAGAGTCCTCTGGGGCCTCTGGTCGCACAGGCAGCAAAAGAAGGATACGCTGATGCGGACATTTCACCATTCCACGGGTATTATTTCAAAATCCTCAAGGGCCAGGGGAAACATGCCCAGGGAGGCGCGTACGATTATGTGGTTAAAGGCAAGATGCTTTTAGGTTTTTCGCTGGTCGCATATCCCACAGAATACGGGAATTCCGGAGTCATGAGCTTTATTGTGAACCAGGAGGGGATCATTTATGAAAAAGATCTTGGAAAGGATACCACGCGTATCGCCGAGGAGATGAAGATTTTCGATCCCGACGAGACCTGGATAATGGTAAAGGAGACATTGCCCGGTGTCCATCCATAAACGGTATCTTTCGGCCCCCGTCGGCGTTTTTGAACGTTTTAAATACTCGAAATCGCGCGCTATGCCTGCGGTTGGAAACTAGCTCGGGCCTTGCCGGAAACCAAAAACTAACATTTAT
>CAZIIV010000116.1:0-8886 GCA_964539365.1 uncultured Desulfobacteraceae bacterium
GACATAAATTTTGTTTCTTTTAATTCGTGTTTATTTGTGTCTATCCGTGGTTTATTTTCTAATTCGTGTTTATTTGTGTTCATTTGTGTTCATTCGTGGTTTTATTTAACCGCCCCAGTACCATCTTCCGGAGCTACGGGGCAACGATAGCAGGAATTGAATGCCCCATCTTAAGGCCCATTATAATCCATTCCTCTAATACTTCCCGTAATTCCTCTCGACAGGCTTCAAGGGTTTTTGCATTTGCCCAAACCCCTTGAAGACCTTCAATTTTCCCATAATACGCTTCATTGTCTGGTAAAATCTCATAATGCGCTTTACGCATCGCGGCATTAATATATGAAGTAAGCATATGAATCTCCGTGGTTGTTTTAAATATTAGTGCATCTGTGTTAATCCGTGTTAGTCTTTGGTTTTATTGACCTTTACTCGTATTTATTCGTGTCTTTCCTCAGCTTTTTTTGTCGATTTTTCCGATGGCTGTCATTGGTAAAGTTTTTCGGAATTCAACTTATTTGGATATCATAAAGGGTTCAAGATTTTGCATAACGGGCCAGCAATACCTAAGTCTTTCATAGACGATCTTGCAGGATTCAGGCAGTCAATTCAAGACATCTGGCTCGGTCGATTTTGCCGTTCATGGCTTTAGGAAGTGCTCGAACCAGATTAATCTCTCCCGGAAGCTTAAATCTGGGCAAGCTCTCAGAACATATACTTAAAATCTGCTCTGCACTGCAATCCTCATTTTTGGGAGTAACTACGGCAACCAGTTTGTGGCCCAGCATCTCATCTGCTATCCCAAAAACCGCAGCTTCTATGACAAGCTCTGACTCCATAATTGCATCTTCGATTTCCTGGGGATTAATCCGGTGGCCACCAATCTTGAGCAAATTGTCCTTCCTTCCTGTCACATAAAAGTAGCCCTCTTTATCCTTATATCCTAAATCACCGGTATGATATCCATTTCCATTCAGAACACTGGCGGTAGATTTCACATCTTTCCAATACCCTTGCATGATATTGGGACCGGCGGCCACAAGTTCTCCTGTCCGGCCGATGGGAACTTCCTCCCCCTTTTCATCTAAAACTCGAAGAGTGACACCTGAAACAGGTTTGCCAATGGAGTCCAATTTGTCTTCAAAGTGCTCTGGTTCCAGATAGGTAAGCCGGGCAGACGCTTCGGTAGCGCCATACATAATATAAATTTTTGTGTGCTTTGGAAGCATCTGCAGCAGTTCCTCTTTATGCTTCCTTGACATGTGTCCGCCGGCTTGCGAACAGTAACGGAGCGAGTTGAGTCTGTCACTGTATTTTACCAATGGAGAGCGATGAAGAAGATAGGCATAAGTGGATGGGACTCCGGAGAAACCCGTAACCTTTTCATCAACCATTTGATTTAACAGTGAAGCGGTGAATGCAAATTTATTGTTGATTACCACGGTACCGCCAACAGCCATATGTGTATTTAGAAGTGACTTTCCCATCACATAATAAAAGGGAATGACCACCATCTGGATATCTTTTTCTGTGAGATAGAGATACTTGCAAATGGAATTAACGTTTGAAACAATATTCCAGTGTGACAGCACCGCCCCTTTGGGGTTTCCCACTGAACCGGATGTATAAATGATACTTGCCACATCTAATTCATCAATGGAAACACCAGGATTGAAAAACTTTTCGTTTCCCATCAGATCTTCCCAGGAAAGGATTGGAAAAGGTGTTGAAGACCATTTTAGCTTTGGATTCTTCAATACCAGTCCCTGAAGATTCAGACTACTCAGGTCTGTTGCCTGTAAAAGCCGTTCAAATCTTGATGAAGAGATAACCATTTTAGGATCAATCTCTCCCAAAAGGGGACTTAAACCGTCAGGTTTCAGATCGCTGCTTAAAGGGACTGCAACAGCACCCGCCTTTAGGATCCCGTAATAACTGACAACATATTCCAGGCAATTCTCCAAAACTATAGCCACCCTGTCGCCTTTGGTTATCCCCTGGTTTATAAGCCAATAGGCCAATTGATTGGCATTCGAATTGATTTGGGCATAGGTGGCTCGAACATCTTCGTGTATGAGGGCAATCTTATTCGGAAAACGTTGGGCGCTTTGTTCTAGGAAATGATGTATCAATTTCTTGGTGTTAGAGCTCATTTTAACATTTTTTGACAGGATTTACAGGATTATTAGGATTTATTTTTTGTTTTTCTCAAATTCAAATGAATTTGAGAATTTACAATCCGGCTTCGGTCCAATGAAATAATTTCTTTTTTCAAACTTAACCCATTTTATTTCCCTTAATGCTCAGTCTAAAACAGTAACTGAAAAGTAGTGAGTTATTTATTTTCCCGCTACAGGTGGAAATGTACTTGAGAATATTCTTCCGGAAAATTCTCAAAATAAAAATCCAGCAAATCTTGTTAATCATGTCTAATTATTTTTTTTCCTAAATATGCTGTTACATTATATATGGAATCGAGGTTTTCGGGTATTAGTTCCTCATCCTCTACGGTGATGGCAAATTCTTCCTCGATAAAGCCGACCAGTTCAAGAACTCCTGTTGAATCGATAATCCCTTCTTCCAAGAATGAGGTATTATCTTCTAAATTTTCATTGTTGCCAAATAGAAAGTTTTCCACAACAAATGTTCGAATTTTATTTTTCAACTCATTCATATTTCTAACATGTTTTTTGCGTAATTAACCATATCAAGGTTCTGTTCCGTATATATCTTCTCGATTGCCTGGTCGCGATTCACCTCTCCTTGTCTTACCATGTTTGCCATTTCCCAAACATATGGGTGAAATTGATGGCGTTCAAGATGACAATAATTGGCAAAAGCATTCAGCAGGCAGTTGGAAGAGTTGGTATCCGTATCACAAGGATTCCGCCAGCCCAACTCATTCAATTCATTTTTTATATGCTCCTCATTATAGTGAAAAATTGCCAGAGGATGAATATTATAAGGAAAGCGATCTTTGTATGTTTCGTAATAGAAATCCGGAATAAGATACCGAACCATTTGGCGTTTGATTTCGTGCGGGAACGCATTAGATAAGGCTGACTGATTTTGACGGATCAAAGCTCTATTGGTCTTTAATACAGCGGATTGAATCGGCGCCTGTCCGGGGGACCAGCCAAATGCCACCAATGGAATCGACATCTCAAGAGCTGTTTTTAAAACCAGGCTTTTCACGACGCCGATGCAGGCCGTGCATATGGAGCTCGCCCGAAGAAGCGAAGGTGCAGGGAAAATATCCTCCCTGGCGGTTAGTATGAACAGTTCTTTGATAAATTGCCAAGACGGCCTGAAACAGATGTGGTCAATTCCCAGCACGTCGGTGACCTTTTTTATGTTTTCCACGGCCACTGGAGAAACAAAATGATTATCAAAAGTTAATGCAACCAGCCGAAGATTATACCGTTCTTTTATTAGTTTCAGGGTATAACTGGAATCTTTGCCCCCACTGTATGCCACAATGGCATCATATACCGGAGCTTTATTTTCAATTTCTTTCACCAGCTGATCCAGACGTCTTCGATATTTTCCTTTTCTGTCCGAAGCCTTTGCCGCTGCCGGTTCGTACCGCCGGCAGTAATTGCAGATGCCCTGATCATCGAATTTGATTCCCGGAAAGGTTACGGGTAGAATACATTTTTTGCAAATCTGTATATTTTTTTTGTTTTGAGGCATTCTTATACTTGTTTCTAAGGATTCACGAAACAATACTTTATTCCAATGCGTGCGGCATTTCTCGTAAGTGGGCCGTGGTACGATTTTTTGCGGAGAAGTCCCGGAATACGCGATTTATGGCCTCCTCGGGAAATTCCAGCACTTTTGCAGTTTCGGCAGAGGAAACATGGTTCTCCCATGCAAAAAGGAGAAAGTCGATCTTGTCAAAGGGTATGCGAAAATAGAATTCTTGATCACTTACAGGAAGGTTAAACGTATCCGGACTCGGTGTTCGATTTAGGATTTCTGTAGGAACATCGAGATAGCCGGCAAGTTGATAGATCTGGTTTTTATACAGGTGAGACAGCGCTTCTGTATCTGTACCACCATCTCCATATTTACAAAAATTGCCAAGAATAAACTCCGTTCGATTGGTGGTACCGGCCACGATCAAATTGCAGCGTTCAGCCTCCCAGTATAGGTGAACCATACGAGCCCTAATTTTGATACTCGCAAAAGCAGTTATGGTATGGAAAGCCTCCAAGTTCAAACGCTTCTTTTTCACGGTACCATCAGGAAACCGCACTTGGAGAACGTAGAAGTTGTATGCATCCCGTTCAAGAAGATCTGTGGGAAGAGTTATGTTATATTTACAACCGGCGCTATAGTCCGGTATCAATTTCCTGATATATTCATCCCTCCAGTGGTAATAAGCAACACTATCCACAGTTGATGTAATATCGATCTCCCGACACTCAATACCAAGAGCTTCAGCATGTTTTTTAGCATAAATCCTGCTCAAAGGATTCGACTCCTTGTCCGGCAGGATCAGTCCGACAACTTTTTCTTTGCCTATGGCGCGCACCGCAATTTCGGTCATGACAGCTGAATCGACCCCTCCACTAACTCCCACAACAACACCGCGCCTTCGGTATACTTTATATACTTGATCAACCACAAAGTCGGCGATTTTCTTTATCTCTTTGGCGGGATTAATCTTAAGAACATCCATACTAAAGGACATATTTAAATCCTTCAAGTGTAATACCTGAATCTTGCATGAAAGCCTCCGATTCGTGCAAAATTCAGCTCATAATTATTGACTGGTGCGGAAGGGACGAGGTGGAGACAACGTAATCCTGAACATCACCCGGTTCTCATCATATTCTTCTGTGTCCCGGTCTGAATCAACCGAGTAATATGCATAATCCAGTCCCAATGACATCCACTCCAGTGCCTGCAGTGTCAGGCCCAAACCCGCTCTTGTGATTTGGTCCTCTCGGTCGTCAGTTGTCTCTACATATTCACTGTTTCTGTATGATCCGAAAATATTGCCGCTAAAATGTTTTGTCAGCTGATAGGTTGCTGAACCTCCGAACTCGTAAAATTCAGTAACGCCTAATTCTTCGGCACCAAAATAAGATCCTTCATAACCACTTGATCCGAAGAGATTTATTGAACCCCTCTTAAAAATTTTGGTCAGTGTTCCGATTGCACTTGGAGCAGACTCGCTATCACTGTCTTCTCCGTCCAAAATAGCATACCCCATCTCAAATGATAAAGATGTGTCACTGGATAGTGTATAAATAAACCCGGCCGAGGGATTATAGATCTGAAAGTCTTCACTGTCTCCATCATACTTTATTGACGTGTGGGCATACTGGACAAAGCCGTCCAGGTGCCTTGAAACTCTTTTGATTAATCTCGTGCTTCCGTACCACAAGTCCAAGTCGTCCGATTCATCAAAATCGCCTTTTGTGTAGGAAGCGTTCATATTAAGCCCCCATACAGGAGCAAACCAGTAAGTGAGCCCCACATAGGGATTATACCTTTCATTGTCTTCATAGTCAGGATCGTCGTTTTCAAGAAAACTGTGGATAAATCCTATGTTGAAAGAGTCTGCCCTGCCAAATTGATGGATAAGATTTATGCCGGCGGTGTTGGTATAATATGTTTCCCTGCTTTTTCTGATCGTAGAATCGATCAGGGCCTCCGGCTCTTCAGCCCGCAACCTTGCAATGTCCCGGTCTCTGAGTGGATCTTCAGTGTATAAAAATGAATCGTTGACTTCCAGCCGGGTATTTTTTGCCATTTGGACCCATCCGGAAAATCGAGCATCGTGGCGCCAGCTATCGTATTCGTCATATTCATCATATATGCTGTACTCGGGGTCATATGAAATCTCCGCACCACTGTTTTTTCCCAGTATCTGAGCAGTGAATCCGGGGGATATGGTCGTGATATATTCGTGCTCTTTATCGCGCTTCGTGAGGAAAAGATTGTCCGTATATTCCTCGTTGACTGATATCCTGGGTATGAAGGTGGCCTGGTATGCAAAGGTAATTGACGTGGTCAACAAAAGAGTACATGCTGCGACAATAAAAATTTTCGATTTCATTTTAACCTCCCCATTAATAGGACACAGATTTTCACAGATAAACACAGATTATTATTTTCTAAAATCTTTATAATCCGTGTTCATCTGTGTCCAAAATTGTAGTTTATGGGACAATAATGGTATCGTTGGTCTTGATATAAATGTTCTGAGAAAAATCTTTACCCTGTATGATGTTTTTATAATTTACCCTTATAATTTTCTCTTTGCCGTTTTCATTCCGAAGGAGAATAATTTCTTTCTTGGATGCCCACTCGGTAAAGCCTCCGGCGAGCGCAAATGCTTGAAGCACGGTCAGGTCTTTTATAAGAGCATACTCACCGGTGTTAACCACCTCTCCCAGAACGTAAAACTTCTGGCTTCCGGGATTTATAACCGTTACAGTAACAATAGGATTGTCAACAAAATCTTTTAGTCCTTTTTCGATTTCTTTCTTTACCTGCAGAGGGGTTTGTCCTGATGCCTGGATGTCCCCAAGAAGGGGGAATGAAATTTTACCATCGATTCTAACTAAAATTTCTTCTCTGGAAAAGTCCGGCTCCTTCCATGTCACAATTTCAAGGACATCACCACTGCCGATCTTATACGAATCGGTTAAAACCCAACCTGACCATTCTTTTTTGGTATGGGCATCATCAGAATATACCGGCGGAATATTGAATACGAAAATCAATGCCAGACAAAAACTTAAAATAAGGAATGAGCTGTTGTGTTTCATGATCTGTTCTCCATTTAGAGACCTTTGAAAAACACCCTCTTTTGTCCAATCCCTTCGTCAGGCTCAAATTGTAATCCTCGAAATACTTCATGTATGTCTGCGGTTAAAATTTTCGCCTTTCTTGGCCTTAAACAAAACTGAACATTTTTCAACGGTCTCAATTGAAAATTTAATTTAACTCGAATTTAGAACAATTTATTATTTTTGGGCTTTCTCCCTTTCCGGAAGGAAAAAAGAAAATTTAATCCACTTATGGCGAAAAAAGAGAGTCTGTACATAACTTATCTCCGCTTTTAAAATTTAAGCACAATATCAAATTTTCCCAGAATTTTTCAAATAACTTCTAACTGTACTGACAAACTTTTCTGCCAGATCAAGGAAAGGTGCTACCTGTTCGCGCGTGAGTATAACCTGTTCCCTGTAATCTCCTCTTATCCTCATGTCAAAAGCCTTATTCACGGCTCGTCCAAGTTCTCTTGGAATTAATTCGGTTTTAACGAAATGTGAATTAAAATATGAAAGAACGCCGGAGTGCTTGGAGGAACTATACTTTTCAAAAATGAGTAACGCCAAAACAGCATAAAACATAGCATAATATGCTCTATTAATGATAGATCTTGGAGATTTATTCCCATTAAAAAGATATTCCGCTTCCTCAACGGATTCTTCTGCTTGCTGAAGCCTATTTAACGCAAGTTCCCGCATGTTACTTTCTACAGTCATACACTGATGCCTTCTTGTAGAATTTTCTTATAAACCGGTGATTCAGATAGGGCTCCAGCATCAAGCTCCGCTTGACTAAAGAATAGTGCGGTTATAAAGCAATCATATTGAAGATTAATATTAAAGATCAGGTCGTCTATTTCCGACTCAACAATTGGAGAGCAAACTTCAAGAACAATCATGACATCCAGATCTGAGCCTATCATATCAGTACCTTTAGCTTTCGAACCATATAATTTAAAATCCATAAGGCTATAATTTTCTGATAATTTTCTTCGGAGTTCTTTCAACGCTCTTTTTTCATTCGGAGAGATCCCCACAGCAATAACTCCTTAAATATTTTTGTTTTCCAAAAAAAGTCAGTCTTATGAGAAATCCAAGGTTTTCGTTGCAATGTTCAAGAAAAAATAATCCAACCTATCCTGTAAATCCTGTCAGATAATTACTATATTTTTTTTATTAGGCAGGATTGACTCCATTAAGATATGGTATGACGATTATCTTCCGATTCCCATATATTTGAATCCAAGATCTGTCAACTCTTTTGGGTTATAGATATTTCTGCCGTCAACGATTATGGGATTTTTCAAAAGAATCTTTACCGCCCTCATATCAAGGTTTCTGAATTCATTCCATTCGGTGGCAACCACCAATGCATCACAATCTCGGATGGTCTCGTATGGATTCTCAAAGAACTTAACATGGTTTAAAACCGTCTTTGCATTTTCAATTGCAACCGGATCACATGCATGAATTCTTGCACCCAGATTCTGTAGTTCCTTTATAATTTTTATTGAAGGCGCTTCTCTGATATCGTCGGTTTTCGGCTTAAACGAAATGCCCCAAACAGCGATACAACTGCCATTTAGTGTTAATGCCGATTTCAGTTTTTCTATGATAAGCAATTTCTGTTTTTCATTTATCCTGTCAACAGCTTCAAACAGATCAAAACCACAATCATGTTGTCTAAGCGTGGCAATCAGAGCCTTCATGTCCTTTGGAAAGCAGCTTCCGCCATAACCAATACCTGCTTGCAAAAACCGAGAACCGATCCTGTCATCAAGTCCCATACCTCTTGATACTTCTTTGATATCCGCGCCTGTTTTTTCACAGAGATAAGAAAGTTGGTTCATAAAGCTGATACGGGTTGCCAGCATTGCATTGCTTGCATATTTGATAATCTCTGCGCTCCTTATGTCCGTGATCATTATCGGCTTATCCGTTCTCGCTCTTGACCGATAAAGAGAAGTCATAATTTCTTCTGCTTTTTTGCTGTTCGTACCTATTATAATTCTATCCGGATTTTCAAAATCTTTTACAGCAGCTCCTTCTCGAAGAAATTCAGGGTTGGAAACAACATCAAACTCAATCTTTTTTTGCT
>CAZIIV010000117.1:0-8825 GCA_964539365.1 uncultured Desulfobacteraceae bacterium
GCCGTGCCAAAAACCGAAGGGTTGAATTAACCCCCGTCAAGTAAATAATCCGATCAGTTTAGTAATCAGTATACAAGTATGAAGATGGGGCAGATATGATGGTTTATTCTGCCCCATCAAATAAATGAAACAGGAGGCCACCCATGAAATTACAACGCGTTAATTTCAAAATGTTTAGATGCATATTCATAATATGTATTACGGTTGTTGCATTTTCTTGGGGTTCAGGAAAGGTAACCGCGGGAACCGGCTGGTTTGAGAAAGCTAAGGAATTGGTTGGCGGTATGGAAAAAAGTGAGAGCGCACAAGGTTCACTGTCCGTTGATAATATTGCCGCTGGGCTTAAAGAGGCACTTCGCGTAGGTTCTGAAACCGTGGTTGCACAATTGGGAAAAACTGACGGTTTTAATGCTGATCCGGCGATTCATATTCCACTGCCAAAAAATTTAAAAACCGTCAAAGATACACTGGGCAAAATTGTAATGTCGTCTATGCTGGATGATCTGGAACTGCGACTCAATCGAGCTGCCGAAGTGGCGACCCCAAAAGCCAAGGAACTATTCTTAAACTCCATTAAAGAGATGACCCTAGACGATACCATGAGCATCTACAAAGGACCGGATGACGCCGCCACGAAATATTTTCAAAAAAAAATGTCGGAGCCTCTTGGCAAAACCATGCGTCCTATTGTGGAAGACAGCCTGTCGCAAGTTGGCGCAGTTCAGTCCTACGATAACATCATGAGTAAATACCGGTCTTTGCCTTTTGTACCTGATATTAAGGCTGATTTAACAAATCATGTTATAGATAAAGGCATGAGCGGAATCTTCCACTATCTTGCCATTGAGGAAGCCGCCATCCGTCAAAATCCGGCCAAGCGGACTACCGATTTGTTAAAACGTGTTTTCGGTGCGTCATAAAAACGGACCGGTGGATATGCTATCAAGGGATACAGAAAAGGTAATTCAATCAGAGATGAACACAGAAAAGAGCTGCCTAAGGAGGAACGCATGAGAAAAGAGACGACTCAAATATTAAACAATAGCCCTTTCGAAGGAAAGCTGAAAATCTATTTTCTTTTTTAATAGGGCAAGTTCATTCTTAGTAGTTACTTGATAAATAAACTCGTTAAGGTCCTATTTGAAAATGATTATGCACCCTCAACATCTCCATAAATTTTCATAGGCTTTTAAGTCTCAGAACGATGTGTGAGAAAAAACGATAGCTATTTTATTTCCTTAATACGACAGAAAATATTTATCATCGTGAATTGCATTAACGCTGGTATACGTTAAACTTGAACTGAAAATATGGAAAACGAGCTAATAGATTGAGATAAGTACGGGATACCCTGAGAGTCAAAAAATGATTTTTCAGGATAACGGTGAAGTTTTTTCTTGACTCTTAGTTCCAAAGATATCTTGTGTCTCACGGACATATCTGAAAAAGGGGCAAAGTGTGGATCACTAATGGTGAGCACAAAGTTTTTAAATGTTTTAAAACCTGAACTATCTCCAAAACCTGTAAAAAACCCAGATTTATGATCACTGCAATAAACCGCAACCACCTAAATTTATTTGATATCGAAACGTTATCTTAACAACCATTTCGGTTTCTAAAACATCAGGATAATGGCCGAACGGCACTATATATAGCATTATTACCGATCCTGAATTCTTCAGCGGTAATATTGATGGTCTCGCAAAAAGTCCCAAAGCACCTTTTTTTGTCATTCCGGCGAAAGCCGGAATCCAGTCTTTTCAAATAGTTGTAGACCATCTGGACTCCTGCCGGACTCGATCCGGGATCTACCGGAGTGACGACTTTTTGCGCGTTCATCAATATTGGTTTTCCAATAAGGGTGAATCCTTTTTACGGAGTTTGCCCGTTGCGTTTTTACCAGTTTTTGATATATGAAAAAAAAAGAAAGGTAATAGATAATGCATATCGACGAACTACTGAAGAAATCACGAAACGGCGATGTACTGTCAAGAGAAGAACTTGTCTGTCTGCTAAGTCTGGCTCCAGATTCTATTGAAACTTACATTGTCATGGCTGAGGCAGCCCGTCTTTCGAAAGATCTGTCAGGCGGCAAGGCCGAGATCCATGCGCAATTCGCGATCAATCTCGCACCGTGTAATTGTGACTGTCTGTTTTGCTCGTTCGCTAAGATCAACGGTGTCTTCAGTGCAGCGACAGAGCTGGCACCGGAGCAAGCCGTGACTTACGCCCGCCGGTTTGAGGCTGACGGAGCGAATGCTGTGTTCATGATGTCAACAGCCAAGTACCCGTTTGAACGTTTCATAGAAATGTCGAGAGAGGTTAGAAAAAACCTGAAACCCGAAACAACATTGATCGCTAACGTCGGAGACCAGTCGCTCAAGAATGCAGTTCGGCTTAAAGAAGCGGGGTTTTCCGGCGTATATCATGCTGTTCGCCTGCGCGAGGGAAAGGACACGAGCCTTTCAGTGGAAAAGAGAAAACAGAGTATCAACAATTTCAAGGAAGCCGGCCTTGAGGTAGGCACATGTGTAGAACCCGTGGGACCGGAACACACAAACGAGGAGTTGGCTGAGATGATAGAATATACGGCTTCCTTCAATCCCTCATACAGCGGTGCAGCCAGACGGATTCTGATACCTGGCACCTCGATAGCCAAACGGGGTATAATCAGCGAGATGCGTATGGCCCAAATAGTCGCTGTAACCAGATTGGGAATGCCACGATCTGTGATGGGCAACTGTACGCACGAACCTTGCACTCTGGGTGCGATCGCCGGGGCAAATCTCTTCTGGGCAGAAGGAAGCGCCAATCCCCGAGATATTGAAGAGAAGACAGAAGAAGGCAGAGGTGAAACCGTTAGTAGTTGCAAATCTATTTTTCAGGAAAGCAATTGGGATATCTGGAGCGGTCCCTCACGCTATTACAATGGCATCAAATAGAGGTAACATCGAAAAAGGCTAATTCAGCCGACGCAACAAGCCGCGCGGTTGATTATCCGGTGTTACCGATAACTGCTCTCCAGATACATGGAATAATATTAGGTTGCAATACCAAAACAGATCTTATGAATAGATGGGGAGTCCTAATTCCTGCTCTTTTATTGTCTGTTTTAATTTAACACATTTTTGTTATTTCTTTGATTAATTTATGACAATAATGTAATTTGCCATATGGGAACAACCCCTTGACTAAGCCCTTAACTAAGCATAATATATTGATAATTTAGATACTTATTATTAATAATTCTCTTGGCATTTATATTGCATATGGATCTAAAGTGTAACCCTGCGGATAACAAAATCCGTTTAAATATATCTTGACAAACAAATAATAGAATATATTTTTTGTAACAAACTTTATACAGAGTTGTATAAAGCCATGCATCACAAGACAAAGACGTCTTTATCTGGTATAACTAGATTCAGACGTTTTTTTTTGGATCATTATATCACCTAATCAATAAGAATGTTGACATTAGCTATGGATAAAAAATTTATACCTAAAATAACCGTGTTTCACTGCATTAATGCATTTTCTGAAACCAGTTGGTCATCCGTCGGCGGGAACGATGTTAAAATTAAATTCATAAAGCTTCCCTGTTCCAGTATGGTTAAGGATGTTTTTCTGCTTCGGGCGTTTGAAGCCGGAGCAGATGCGGTGGCTGTGCTGGTCTGTCCCGAAGGGCAGTGCCGTTACGTTGAGGGCAACATAAGAGCAAAAAAACGGGTTGCGTGGGTCCAAAATTTGATGGATGACATCGGTATAGACGGCCGGAGGCTGTCTTTAAGCAATATTGTCGCCGGAGATACTGCCGCAGCAACTCAGATAATAGATGGTGCACTGGAAAATCTGGCTGAGTTAGGTCCTAACCCGGCCTCATGAATGGAGTTAATCTATGATCGTTGCAGAGCAAAAACCATTATCGGAAATCAAGGAAATCATAGCCCCCTACAAAAAAATACTTATTTTGGGGTGTGGTACCTGTGTAAAAACCTGTTTCGCCGGAGGAGAGGACGAAGTTGCCGTGCTTGCATCCGCTCTGAGGCTGGCCCGTAAAAAAGACGGCAAGGAGATCGAGATCGAAGAGCTTACCATAGAACGCCAGTGTGAAGACGAATTTATCCGGGAAAGCGCACCGGCGGTCTCTCGTAACCAGGGGGTGTTATCTTTGGCCTGCGGCGCGGGGGTTCAGGCACTGGCCAGACGGTTTGCCAAAACCCCCGTGCTGCCCGGTGTGAATACGACCTTCATCGGCGTCCTGGAAAGGCAGGGCATCTTTACCGAGGAGTGTTCCGGCTGCGGAACCTGCAGACTGGACATCTTCGGAGGAATTTGCCCGGTAACCCGTTGCGCCAAAAAGCTTTTGAACGGCCCCTGCGGCGGATCACAAAACGGCAAATGCGAGATCAATCCCGAAACGGATTGTGCCTGGCAACTTATTATTGACCGGCTTAAGGCATTGGGACAGACGGATAACTTACGGAGATACATTCCCCCAAAAAATTGGCGCACCAGCCTTTCGGGAGGCCCAAGAAAACTGGTGAGAGAGGATCATATTATATGAGTACGACCGCACAAAGCAGATTGCAGGAAATTTTATCAAACGGAGAGTTTGCCGTTACCGCCGAATGCGGTCCTCCCAGAGGAGCAACTCCCGAGATTGTCCATAAAAAAGGCGAATTATTAAAAGGGTACGCAGATGCGGTGAACGTCACCGACAATCAAACCGCTATTGTGCGAATGTCGAGCATCGCGGCCTGCTATCATCTGTTACAACTGGGTCTGGAACCTGTGATGCAAATGGTTACCCGGGATCGGAACCGAATCGCCCTGCAATCGGATATTATGGGCGCCTACTCTTTAGGCATTAAAAACATTCTTTGTCTTTCGGGAGATCATCAGAGCTTCGGCAGCCAGCCCGATGCGTTAAACGTTTTTGACATCGATTCCATGAATCTTATCCGGGCCGTACAGACCATGCGGGATCAGGGAAAAGATATGAGCGGATTCGAACTCAAGGGCCCGCCTCGAATGTTTATCGGAGCCGCCGCCAATCCGTTTGCGGATCCTTTTGAATATCGAGTCATCCGTCTGGCAAAAAAAATTGATGCCGGTGCTGATTTTATCCAGACTCAGTGTATCTATAACATGGATCAATTCAAGGAGTGGATGAAAATGGCCCGGGATGAGGGTCTCACCGAAAAAGTTCATATCCTTGGCGGAGTCACCCCATTGAAATCTGCGGGAATGGCAAAATTTATGAACAACAAGGTGGCGGGCATGGACGTTCCCGAGCCCCTGATCAAGCGAATGGCGGGGGTTCCCAAGGAAAAGGCGGTTGAAGAAGGGATCAACATATGCCTGGAAACCATTGCTGAACTGCGTGGCATTGAAGGCGTTCACGGTATTCACATTATGGCGATCGAGTGGGAGGAAATCGTCGGCCAAATCGTTGAATCGGCCGGTCTTACACCACGACCCTGAGCCGGTCAAGTCGGAAAAGTTACAAGTGAGCTAAAGTTTGAAGTGAGCTAAAGTCACGGAGTCGCTACGCTCCAACTTTTATACAAATTGTCAGTATTCCTTAACTTTAGGCACTTTAGATCACTTTAGGCACTTCATACTTAATGGCTAAGCATTTTTTTTGCCACAAAAAGAATAAATTTCAGAACTTAGGAACTAATAATTGAAGATTTACGATTGAAAACGGAGATTTTATGCCCAAGAAGTATCATATTCCCATAAAAACAGCAAAGCCAAGGTATAACCCCGTCGGCAAATACGCCACCGTTGAGTTCCGCGAAGACTGTGCCGGCAGCTGCAAAGAGTGCGTTAAGAAAAAATGTATCTATGGGATTTTCGGAGACAATTATACGCATGCCAGCACAATGAGCGAACCGGAATACCTGTATACCTGCCAGAGCTGTTTTCGTTGCGTTCAAGAATGTACCAAAGGCATTTTTTCCCGGGTGATCAATCCGGAATACCGAACCCTGGGAGACGATTACTGGAGACCTGATATTATCAACAGACTCTGGTATCAAGCCCACACCGGTAAAATTCCGGTATCCGGAGCCGGCTATCGCGGTCCTTTTGTTGCCGAAGGCTTCGATTCCATGTGGACCGATATGTCGGAAATTGTTCGTCCCACAAGAGACGGTATCCACGGCCGCGAATACATCAATACCTGTTTCGAAATCTCCCGAAGAGCCACGCCCCTGAAATTTAATGCCGATATGTCTTTGGTTTCGAATCTGCCTTCCATTTTGGAGATTCCGATCCCGTTACTGTTTCAGTTACCTGCAACGCTTGTTTTAAGTGAACAAATTCTGTTATCAGCGGCCAAGGCGGCACGGATTATAGGAACCTTTATGCTGATCCGGCCCCAGGACCATAAAATTCTGAGTGCTTACGCCGATCATCTTATTCCTTGTTTATCTTGTGAAAATTACATGGATTACAAAGAGGTTATCCGCAAAAGCCGCGTGGTGGAACTGGCGGACGCCCCGGATATCGAAAAAACCATTGCTGAAATTCGTCACATAAAACCGGATGGTTTTATTATCATCGGCATTCCGCTGGATGCATCGGCCGCTTCCCGTGCTCTGGAACTTTCCTATGCCGATGCGGATACCCTTCATTTTTACGCCGATGAACACGGCAAAGAACTGAATGCCGAAGATCCTGCATTTTTAAAGGAAATGATTCGGGAAGTTCATCTAAAGTTGGTGGATAACTTCGTCAGACAAAAAATCAATCTGGTGTTTTCCGGAGGGATCGCTATGGCCGAGCATATGGCCAAATCGATTATTTGCGGCGCCGACGGCGTGATCGTTGATATCCCCCTGTTCATCGCCCTGGAATGCCGGCTATGCTACAACTGTCGAAACGGTCTGCCCTGTCCGGCAAAAATAGACCATCCCATCAATCCGGAATGGGGCAGCCAGAGAATCGTCAATCTCATTGGCGCCTGGCACAACCAGCTCATTGAGGTCATGGGTGCCATGGGAATCCGCGAAGCCAGAAGGCTAAGGGGCGAAGTCGGACGCTCCATGTGGTTTGAGGATCTGGAAATGGAAAGTTTCGGTCCGATATTCGGTAAAAGAAAAATAGCAGGAATCAAATAATCTATGAGTAATAAAAAAAATAATTTTAAATTTCCAAAAATTGTCCAAACACCGGATCGGTTTCGCAATCCCATGGGCAAGTATACCATCCGTAGAAATGCCCGATGTATTTCATGCGGGCTTTGTGCAGAGCTTTGTCCTTACGGCGTGCATCCTCGATATGACAACTATTTGAAGCCATTACGCCCCCTGGATTACAAATGCATCGGTTTTAAATGCAAAGAAAATGATTTTTTCTGCATAGACCGTTGTCCGGAGCAGGCTTTGACGCTTCGACGCAATCCCATTCTGGATACTCTGGGCGATTACCGCTGGACCGCGGAGATGCTTATCGGCCACTGGGAAATGGCGGAAACCGGAAATCTGCCCCTGGTTGATCTTGAATACAGCCTGGGAAACTCCGGCGGCGGTTTTGATAAAATCCGTTTTAAAACACCGGAACCCTCTGATTACCTGGACGTAATCGATGAGGATATGGATACCTCTATTAATCTGAACAAACGGATTGATGGGCGGCCTGAAAAGATAATCTCCATTCCGTGTTATGGCGGCGGCATGTCATACGGCTCAACCGCATTGTCGGTCATGGTGGGGAGGGCGCATGCCGCAACATTGCTCAACACGCTTACCTGCACCGGTGAAGGAGGTTATCCTCAAGAGCTGCTCCCCTATGCCGACCATGTCATTACCCAGATCGCAACCGGTCTGTTTGGAGTCAGAGAAGAAACCATCTTGTATTCACCCATGGTGGAATTCAAGTACGCTCAGGGTGCAAAGCCCGGCCTGGGAGGTCATCTTCTGGGAGACAAGGTAACTCCGGAGGTCGCGGCCATGAGGGAAACTGTAGTGGGGAATGCCCTGTTTTCCCCGTTTCCGTTCCATAGCGTCTACTCGGTGGAGGATCATAAAAAACATGTGGACTGGGTCAAAGAAATTAATCCAAACGTACTGGTTTCCGTTAAAGTCTCCACACCCACGGATGTGGACATGGTAGCCGTCGGCAGTTATTATGCAGGAGCACATGTTGTCCATCTGGACGGCAGTTACGGCGGAACCGGAGCCGCTCCGGATATTGCCAAGAAAAATATTGCCATGCCCATCGAGTATGCCATTCCCAAGGTACATAAATTTTTGGAGGATGAGGGCGTCAGAGAAAAAGTTTGTTTAATTGCCAGCGGCGGCATTCGCAATGCAATGGATGTGGCCAAAGCCATCGCACTGGGAGCCGACGGCGCAGTCATAGGGACTGCGGAACTGGTTGCTCTTGAATGCGTTCGCTGTGGGCACTGCGAAAGCGGCCGAGGATGTGCCCGCGGCATTGCCACTACCGACCACGAACTGGGGGTTATGATTCCCCAGGATTGGGCCACTCAGCGAATCGTCAATATGTATATGGCCTGGCGTAAACAGTGGTGTGAAATTTTGAGGCAATATGGTTTAAAGAGCATCAAAGAACTGGTTGGCCGATCCGACCTGCTGGTACACCTCGATTATTTGGATGAAGAAGAAAGATCAAAATATCAACCCGCTCCTGAGGCGGAGCTTATTATTTAGCGTTTCGGAATTTCTACAATATAATAAAAGTATAAGAATTTTTTTGAGACTATAACGCTTGCCTCAAATATGGAATATTGGAATGATGGAATATTGGAATGATGATTTAAAGAAGATGACATTCCTCTATTTAATTCCCGT
>CAZIIV010000118.1:0-8793 GCA_964539365.1 uncultured Desulfobacteraceae bacterium
GGACAGGCTTGGTCCGGAAAACCAAATTTTCAATGAAAAAAGTTCACCGTTGATCATCAGGGGGTTAGGATCAGGTTTTGGGCGGTCATCTCCACGGGTATTTCCAGACCCAGTAAATAAAGAACCGTGGGCGCGATATCCGAAAGCTTGCCGCGATTCAGAAGCTGCCTGCCCGGTGAATCGCTGGCCACGTAGATCAACTCCACGGGATTGAGGGTATGGCTGGTTTTGATCATTGACGTCTGATAATCGATCATCTGTTCGGAATTCCCGTGGTCGGCGGTAATAAGAATATGTGCATCAAGTTCGAGCAGATGATCCACAAGTTTACCCACGCATTGGTCCACGACCTCGATGGCTTTGACGGCCGCGATCATGATCCCGGTATGGCCGACCATGTCACCGTTCGCATAGTTTACCACAATAAATCCGTAAGGCGTATTTCGGAGACGACTCAGAAGTTCTTGGGTCACAGTGTATGCCTCCATCTCCGGGTGGCTGGCAAAAGTGGCCGCATCAAATCGGCTCGGAACCTCAATCTGGTCCTGGTTCCGGTATGGCGTTGTGGCTTTACCGTTAAAAAAGCTGGTTACGTGCCGGAACTTCTGCGTCTCGGCAATGCGCAGCTGACGTATTCCGGCATTGGAGATGACCTCCCCGAGCAGGTTTTCCATAGCGCCGCCTTTGTCCATTGCCCCCAGCATATATTCCGTAAACTCGTCCCAATACCGGGTCAGCCCCACGTATGCCACTTTCGGTTTTGTCTTGAGTTTGCCCGGATAATTTGGATCCACAAATGCCATGGAGAGCTGGATGGCCCGATCCTGTCGGTAATTCGTGTGAAGAACAGAATCGCCGTCCCGGACACCGTCATAGTCACCTATCACATAGCACGGAATATATTCATCGAACATCTCAACGCCGTCCGGGGTTTTGTCCCGGTGGTAAGACTCTTTCACCGCAGCTTCTGCGTCAGAGGATTTGCGGCCTTCGCAAGCAACGATACAATGATAGGCCATATCGGTAAGGTTCCAGTTCCTGGAGCGGTCCATGCCGTAGTATCGCCCCATGATCGTACCGACGGTGCAGCCCCCCACTTCCTCCATCACGGTTTTAAGCGTTGCCAGGTATTCCATGCAACTGCGGGGCGGAGTATCTCGCCCGTCTAAAAAAGGATGGATGATGATCGTGCCCTCGGAAAATTCTTGCCGCGCCCGGCGCATAATTTTGAAAAGATGTTCCTGATGGGCGTGTACCCCCTCATCCTGCAGCAGGCCCAAAAGGTGAAGACGGCTCTTGTGCTCCTTCCAATTGGCAATGAGCTTTTTCCAGTTTTCGACTTTAAAAAGTTCACCGGTGCGCAATCCGTCGTCAATGCGCTTGAGTTCCTGAATCACGATCCGACCGGCCCCCATGTTGAGATGGCCCACTTCGGACGACCCCTGATAGCCGTCCGGAAGTCCCACAGGCTCACCCGCACATTCCAGAAGGGTCCATGGATAGTTGGATTTGTACTTGTCTATATTCGGGGTGTTTGCTGCGACAACCGCGTTGCCTTCCCGGATTTCGCTATACCCCCACCCGTCACGAATTATCAGGCATACAGGTCGCATGGCTGCCTCTCTCTTCCTTTTTATACTTTTACTCGTTTAATGGCCGCGCCGAGTTGCGCAAATTTTTTCTCGATGGTTTCGTATCCGCGATCCAGATGATACACGCGATTAATTTCAGTGGTGCCCACAGCAGCCAGACCGGCCAAAATCAGTGACGCGCTGGCCCTCAAATCCGTTGCCATGACCGGCGCGCCCGAAAGCGACGGCACTCCGGTAAGCATTGCGGTATTTCCGGATATCTTAATATCGGCTCCCATGCGTTTGAGTTCGCTGACATGAATAAAACGATTCTCAAAAATGGTTTCAGAAATAATACTAAATCCCTGTGCAACCGACATCAGCACCATAAACTGGGCCTGCATATCGGTGGGAAATCCCGGATATGGCAAGGTTTTTACATCAACACTTGCAATTTCATCAGGTCCTTGAACCCGTATACTTTTATCCTCGACGGTGACTTGGGCACCGCTCAGTCTCAGCTTGTGGACAACCGCTTCAAGATGGCCGGGTTCGCAATTTAAAACAGTTACATCCCCTTTGGCCAGGGCCGCCGAAACCATAAACGTGCCGGCTTCTATTCGGTCCGGTATTATGGTAACCGATACCGGTTTCAGAGAGGAAACCCCCTCTATGGTAATGGCCGATGTTCCGGCTCCCGTTATTTTTGCACCCATCTTTACCAAAGTGTCGGCAAGTGCAACCACCTCCGGCTCACGGGCCGCATTTCTCAATACGGTAACCCCTTCGGCCAAGACCGCCGCCATCATAAGATTTTCCGTCCCGGTTACGGTGGGAATGTCCAGATAAATTTCGTTTCCCTTAAGATGGCCGGCGGAGGCTTCCACGTATCCGTGTTTTAATTCAATCACGGCACCGAGACGGGCAAGCCCTTTTAGATGCAAATTGATGGGACGGGCACCGATGGCACATCCTCCCGGCAGAGATACCCTGGCTTTTTTAAGCCTTGCCAAGATCGGACCCAGGACCAGAATAGAAGCTCTCATTTTCCTGACCAAATCATAGGACGCCTCGTGATTACACATACCGCCGCCGTTTATTTTAATACGATCTCCGTCTGATTCTATGCTGGCTCCAAGACTCGAAAGCAACCGTTTTGTGCTTTGTATGTCTTTCAGATCCGGAACATTGGTATACGTATTCCATCCATCCGTCAGAAGCGAAGAAATAAGAATTGGAAGGGCGGCATTTTTCGCGCCGCTGATCCTGACCTCCCCTTTTAAAGGACGTCCCCCCTGAATGACTATTTTATCCATATAAACCCCGCACAAACACAAAAACGCTTCCCCGGTTTCATGATGAGGCAAGCGCTTTTAACCCTGAAAAATTTTGGCATGTTAATGGTGATGTTCGTCATTCCCTTTGCATGCATCCATGGCTGATTTGATAATACAGTAGGTCATACCGATACCTAAAATGGTCAGTGCGTACCAGAGGCCCCCCATGAAAACCACATGGCCCATATCCCAAATCCATTCAAAATTAAATGGAAACATAACTATTCCTCCTAAGCTTCAGCCGGCTTTAATTCTTGTGGTAAATCACCCGACGGTTCAACCGCTTCCTTTTGTTCAGCTGTTTCGGCCGGCATTGTTTCTACGGGATTCAATTCCGGCTCATTGGGAAATACCGGTAGATATCGGTATGAAATTGCGATGAGGATAATACCGTATGCCACGGGAAGTATGGTGGTAGCAATTTCCTGCCAGCTCGGGAAATACAGAACCCAGTTTTCAAATGTAAGAACCGGTACGGCCATAATCTGCAATACCATTACCCAGCGGTTGATGCAAACCCCGGTAACCGCCAGGATAACGGCAATCCAGAGGGCCGTAGAATTTTTACGCCCTTTCTTGGTAATTAAAATAAATGCCGGAACAAAGCCGCAAATCGCGATTTCCAAAATTAAAATCCAGATCCCGTAAAAGGAGTTGTTGGAGTAGAAAAACCCAAGGCTAAATCCCTGGGAGGGGGCGGTAACCGTAGCCCAGTACCAGGTATCCACGGTCTTGGCAATAATGTATGTCAGAATCATCCACCCGGAAATTTTAGCCAGAAGTTCTACGGCGCTATCCTTAACCAGCTTTTTTCGGGTAACGGTTTCGGTGATTTTGGTAATCAGAATGGTAAAACACGGGCCACATGCTGCTGCCGACCAGGTAAAAAGAAAGAAGGTCCAGGGCCAGATAAAAAGTCCTTCCCGATAGGCAAAGGGACGCCCGTACAAAACACCGGCAACACCACCCAGAGATCCCTGGTGAAAAAAGGAGAGAAACGCACCGGTTGCTGCAAATACCGCCATTATTTCATGCATATTGTGAGCGAGATGATGAAAAAACGGCACCTTGTTAATCTGGCGGTTTTCAAGGATAAGCGGAATATATTCGATGGTCAGAACCCCGAAGTAGCAGGAAAGGCAGAATGCCACCTCCGTCAGCATGGAGTGAACATTGGCATGCCAGAAAATAAACCATCCCCTTAAGGGCTGCCCGATGTCGATTGCCAAAATCAGCAACGCCGAACTGTAGCAAATAAAACCGATCAGAACCGCATAATTGATGATATGCTTCAGCTCATCTTTGCCGAAGATATATCTGAGCAACCCCGTAAAAAAGGCGCCGCCGCCCACCGCTATCACGGCAAGGTCGGCCCAAATCCACAATGCAAATCCGTAGAAATCGTTCATATTGGTCTGGTTAAGGCCCTTGAACCAGCAAAGCAGCATGGCATAAACACCCCACAACAGAACAGCACCCACTATGGCGATAAACAAAATAAATTGCGGAAACGGACAGCGTTTAACTCCCCTGGGTATTAATGCAGAATCCATACGTTATGGTCTCCTTGAATATATCGTTTTACTGTTTTCAACCCTGGTGCACCGTCTTTTTAACTTTAGTCTCTGTTTCAAGATAATTATCACCGGCCCGACGGACCCACTCCCGGCTCGAAATATAGTAGACCTTGGGGTTGGTCCCCAGACGCTCGAGCAAACGGAATGCATTGGGGTTGGTCGGCCGACCGTGGTGTTTGGGGTCGGGTTTGACCATCCGGTGTACCGCATGATTCGGATTATTCAGATCCCCGAATGTAATAGCGCCGGAAGGGCATGCCTGGGTGCATGCGGTTTGATATTCATCTTCTTTGAGTTCGCGCCTTCCTTCCATGAATGCCTTTTCCTTTGCCAGCTGGTATCTGTGGTAGCAAAAGCTGCATTTTTCAACCACGCCTCTCATGCGGGGGGATACATTGGGACTTAAGTATTTTTCCATGCCATCCGGCCAGACCGGATCCCACCAGTTAAAATACCGGGCATGATAGGGGCAAGAAGCCATGCAGTACCGGCATCCGAAACAGCGAGTATAAATCTGGCTGACAATTCCGGTTTCAATGTGGTAATCCGTGGCAACGGCCGGGCAAACAGATACACAGGGTGAATGTCCTTCATGTTGTCCTTCACAGTGCATGCACGGCCTCGGAAGATAGCATATATCTGTATTTGGAAACGGTTTCCCATTGGTCAATTTGTAGACGCGCATCCATGTGATGCTAAGAAGTTTGTTTGATTCATCCTTCCGAAAGGGCACGTTATTTTCAGCCATGCAGGCAACCATGCAACTGCCGCAACCGGTACATTTATCCAAGTCTATAACCATTCCATACTTTTTGGCTTTTTTATGTTTCATCAGAACCTCTTTGGATTGACACGTATTGATACTATGATGAACCAAAACAGTTTCAATAGTCAATATAATCAGGCTTTGACCAGTTTTACCCTGATTCCCCAGGCCGCATCCAAACCTGAGACAGGATCTTCAACCGGACCGATAAGTTCATTAAAATTTATTCCCTTACCTGCCAAATAATCGTCAAATGCCGTATGCCCCAGTCCTCTGGGCAGAGCAACAATGCCGGGCATGATACCGTCAAAAAGATGTACTTTGACTTTTGCTTTGCCCACAGGCGTGCTTAGCATGGCAAGCTGGCCCTCGCGCAGGCCATGCTCCCCGGCTGTTTTCGGGTTCACCTCAATAAAAACATCCGTGCCTTTGAGAACCGTATCATCAACCGTTTTCATAACAAACGGCGGATCACCGATGACGCCGTTGGCCAATCTAATGGAATCATACGGCATAAGTAAAAGAGGATAATCCGTTTTGTCGCCGTCAATGCTGACCGGTTTGAATTCTCTCAAGAGCGGGGCTTCCTTGGGAGCAAACTCAAATTTTCCGGAAACCGTATCAAACGATTCTTCATGGGTCTGAACAAAAAAATCGGGATAGGACCAGAATCCTTTTTCAACCATGACCTGCCATTTATATCCCAGAGTTTGCTTAAGACACTCATCATAAGTGTTCCATGCAAAAGCGTCCGCTATATTGCCGCCCATGGCCTTTGCTAAGAGAATGATGACATCTCCGGTATGTTTGGTATTATACAGGGGCTCAACCACCGGCCGTGACAGGCCGATAACCGGCTTGAGCATTCCTGCGGGCGTGGGAATATCTTCGTACCGTTCCAGATAGGCATGGTTCGGAAGGATCAGATCAGCGTGTTGAGCGGTTTCATCCATATAAGAAGAGAAACTGACTACAAACGGAACCTTGTCAAAGGCTTTTTTTACGGCTTTGGTGTCGGGCAATGTGTATAACGGGTTCGCACCGGCGACTAAAAGTGCTTTCAGGGGATAGGGATCTCCCGAGTTAAGAGCTTGGGGGAAACGACTCAACAGATATCGGGAAAATGGATACCTTTTACTTCCGGCGCCGTCCAATCGATCCTTTTGCATTCCGGCTGATGCCGTAGCATCCATCTCTACTTCGGGCCAATTGATATAATCCGGTTCTGCAACCGCAAAAATCCCTCCTTTTTTGTTGATATTTCCCACAAGAGCGTTTAATGCGTGCACCGCCGTACATTCATTAAGGCTGCCCGGTGTGGTTCCCTGACCCCGGCCGCAAATTGCCAACGGCCTGGATGCCCGGGCAAAGCTGCGGGCAAGAGAGATGATTGTTGTACTGTCGACTCCCGTAATGCCTGCAATGCTGTCCGGGCCGTATTTATCCAGCACAAAACGCTTCCAATCCTCAAATCCCTCGGAATAATAATGGACAAACTCGGCATCGTACAATGATTCTTTAATAATTACATGGGCAATTCCCAGGGCAAGCACCTCTTCCGTCCCGGGATTTATGGAAATCCATTTATCTGATTTGGCTGCAGTGTTGGACAGGCGGGGTTCGATCTGAATCACTTTGCCGCCGGTGTTACGCCAAGTGCTGTTGGCCCGGAACATACGCACCGGTGATCCCCATCCATCCAGTATTCCGCTTCCAAAGCTCAAGATAAAGTTAGCATTTTCAAAATCGAATCCTGGCAGTGCCTGAGCACCCTGCATCAGGTACAGGCCAAGCTCATAGGAATCGATAATTGATGAGGGACACATTAGATTGGGAGAACCGTAAACGGTTAGAAACCTCTCACACAACCGGGGCACGGTTCCGCGATCCGAATCTGAAATAAAACCCACCGTGTGAGATTGACCGTTTGCTCTTAAGTCACCGAGGGTTTCAGCAACCTGGGATACGGCATTTTTCCATGAGATTTTTTCCCAATTTCCCTGCCCTCTTTTTCCCACTCTTTTCAAAGGGGTCTTGACTCTCGCAGGGCCGTATAGAAGCTGAAGGCCTGAGAGTCCTAAGCTACACAGCCCGCCGTTATTTACGGGATGCCCGTTCATGCCTTCTATTTTAACCGCCCGATCATCGATTTTACGGACAGTAATCCCGCAGCCGCCGGGACAAAGGGTGCAGGAAGAATTGACATAACTGGCTTCACCGTCTTCGGGAACAGGAGTCCAAGGCCACATTTGTGTCCATATGGAGCTGTCATCCATCAATTTCCATGGCAATGGGGAAAGGGCCGTGCCCGCTGCACCACCAAGTAAAAACGACAGAAAACTTCTTCTACCAATCTTCATCTATCTTACCTCTTAAATAGAGTCACTTTGTGAAAAAAATATTCAATTATTTATGACATACGAAACAGCCGTCTCTTTCCGTTTGAACACTGCCCCCCTTGACGGAAGTCGACGTGCCCGGCGAGATTACGTCAACAAGATGGTCGACCAGCCGGTTTGTGGGCGTTTTAACACCTGTTGGTTCAATGTTTGCGGCATATTCACGATGGCATTCCGCGCAATCGTCCATTTTCATCCGGTCCCAGGTATTCTTTTTGAAACCGGCGATGCTTTTTCCCCAAATATCACGACTGTAGCCCGTAATCCGGTTTTCTTCATAGATTTTCAAACTTTCGGATTCCCCGATATGGCCGTGACAGGTAACACAGTCCATTCCCGCAATTTTGACATGAGCGGCGTGGGAAAAGAATACACAATCCGGCTGCCGTGAGTATATCAGCCACGGTACTTCTCTTCCTTCGGAAACATACTCCTCATAGAATTTGATCTCATCCAGACTTATTCCCTGGATCTCTTCATGGCAGCTTATGCACTGTTCAAGTTTTGGAACACCGGAATAGGTGCCGTCTTCACGAAAGAAATGGCAACTTTCACACCCGTTATCAACTTCCGCCATATGCAGTACATGGTTAAAGTCAATGGGTTGTTCTTTTTGAGAGTAAAGAAGTTTCGGAAAAAGGATCCATCCCAAAACAAGACTCGCAAACAGTCCTATAATAAAAAACAGGATAACCGGTCCTGAAGATCGATTATCCTGTTTTTTTGCATCTACTTCCGGAGACGATGGCAGAACACTTTCGCCGCCGGCATCCTCCGCAATCTCTCTATCATTCTTATCCAAAGCACTCATAAGATCTCCGTTGTTAAAATGAACTTTCATTCACAAATGGGGAAATAACTTGCGGCTTTGTATCTGCAAATCCATTTTTTGTCAAGGAAAAATCCTTCTCCTATTACTCAATAAACCTGCAGCCAGTCGGTTATGACATCCCGGAATTCAAAAGATAAAAAATGAAACCACATGCAGATGTCAGGGTAGAAACTAAGGATGGAAACGAGGGTACACGATGGGTGCTTACCAGTTTGTTAATTGCTATCCAAGACTTTTTGGTTTCAGGTTTCAGGGAACATGTAGGTTTCAGGTGTCAGTGTTCAGGTTTCAGGTCTGGCGATTCCTGACAC
>CAZIIV010000119.1:0-8755 GCA_964539365.1 uncultured Desulfobacteraceae bacterium
GCCAAACAGCCTGCCATAAACTGCAGTTTGGGAAACCGGGAATTTAAGTTGAGCAACCCTTCGCTTTCAGCAGACCAATTTGAAACGCTTTTAGCACCATTTCTTGACCTTGACTCTCTGTATGTGCGCGAGACGGAGTTTCGCCTAACCCAGTCCATTTTTTCACCCTTGATGGATGCTCTCAACAGAGCCGGAAAAGAGCCGCATGAAATTGATTTCTGCCTCATGGTCGGCGGCAGTTCGTTAATACCCCAAGTAAAAATGGCTGTGGAAAGTTTTTTTCAGAAAAGTGCTGTCGGATACTTTTCAGATCCTCTTGATATGCAAACCTCTGTTTCAAGGGGCGCGGCCTGGAATTCCCTCTTTAAGCATCTGACCGGCAAGCCATTGATCCAGCCTGTGCTCCACGAGGGGATCGACTTGCTCACAACCGAAAAAAGGCATTTTACCTTAATTCCCTCGCAAACACAGCTCCCTTTCCCGGCGGACGGCTCCTTTGCAAAAGTTAAGCTTTTGGTTCCCTCAGGAAGGCTTTTTATTGATGATCTTCGGTTGGAGGTCATCGGTCAGGCTGACGGTCAAACGATTTTCAACGAGATATGGAAACTTCCGGAAAGCGTGTCTCCCGGTGCTGAGATAACAATGGAATATCAATTGACTGCGGGAAAGCAGTTTCGGTGCAGGGCTTATTTGACGGAATACCCTGAAGATGTATTTGATCTGGTAACGGAAAATCCGCTGATCAATATACTCAATCCCCATTCTGTTCGCATAAAAATCGAAGAAGCTGAAGAGGAACTGCGCAATAAAGGCGGCGGAAGCGCAGATGACAGAGACACCTTTGTACAGATTGCACGGTGGTATGCCGAATTGAACCAGCGCGAAAAAGCTTTGGACTTTTTGCGCACCGCTTTGTTGAAAATACAGCGTGCAGACGCTGAAATCCTGAACCTGCAGGGCATTTATTACGAGGGGTTGGGAGACCACGAGCGGTCTGAAAAAGCCTATCGAGAGGCCGACAAGGCCACGGGCACATGGGGCGGTCCATTGTTTAACCTGGCATTGAGCTGCAGGAAAAGAAGGAAACATGAAAAAGCCCTCAAGACCATAAACCAGGCATTGGAGAAGGTCGGGCAAAAAGGCCCCTACTTGACATTGAAGGCTTTGTGCCTTGAATCCCTGAAAATCGAAGAAGAGAAGCAGGAAACTCTCTCTGATGCCATAGATTCTTTCGACCCTCCGGAAACCTTGGATGACTGGGAACTGGGATGGTACACAACTGCAGCGAATCTCATTGAAGATGATGAGTATGTGAAACGGGCGAAAAAAGAAACCGACAAACGTCGTCTCCAAGATGGTAAGTCGTTTGACGATGATATTTTGCGGCCAAGCATCTGTGGTGATCTGGTTAAAAAGGAAACGCTATGAGCATTTGGTTATTGCCGAGGCTTGATTTAACACCTGAACAATTAAGGGTGGTTGAAATGTCCCCTCATGAGCACAGAGTCATTCTTGGACCGCCAGGTTCGGGAAAAACTCAGGTCCTCATCCACCGGGCGGATTACCTTTCAAACGCATATAACCTCAAACCTGATCAGTATCGAGTTTTTGTTTTTACAAATGTCGTGAAAGAATACATCAAATCCGGCGTCCAGTTCTTGGGATTACCTGAAGATGTGGTCAGCACCTTTGATCACTGGTGCCGTATTTTATATGAAAAACACATATCTCGGCGACTACCGAGGAAAAATAAAGGAATCAATTTTGATGAAATTCGATCTGCAGTCTTAAAATTATTGCGGGAAAAATCAGAGCTGCAAAAAAGCCTATCGTTTGTCCTGGTAGATGAAGGTCAGGATTTGACTCCTCAAGTGTATGAGATATTGTCTCTGGCTGCACAGCATATCACCGTCTTTGTCGATCCCCAGCAAAAGATTTTTGAAAATGGCGCCTCAGAATCGTTTATTCTGAACAAGCTTAACCTGAGAAATCGCAATGCATACCTCTTGGGAGCCTATCGCAATGCCCCATATGTTGCCCGGTTAGCTTCTTATTTTATCGGTGATGGTCAAAAACGGGAACAGTACCTGGCCCAGGTCAATACCGAACAAAAAATCCGCGAGATGCCTTTGTGTTATGTGGCACCAGATTTTCAGAAGGAAATAGACCGATTGGCGGAAATTATCAGCCAGCGACAGGTCATGAACGAAAGGATCGGTATCATTGTTCCCACTAATAAACAGCTCTACGGATTTGGCAAAGGGCTCGACGATCGGGGCGTAACTGTCGAAAAAGCCGTTGCTCGAAGTGAGGATGGCGCCTGTGATTTCGGAAACGCAATACCCAAAATCGCAACTTATTATTCCGCCAAAGGACTGACATTCGACAGCGTGCTGTTACCGC
Organism: uncultured Desulfobacteraceae bacterium; assembly: GCA_964539365.1. GTDB lineage: Bacteria > Desulfobacterota > Desulfobacteria > Desulfobacterales > UBA11574 > S5133MH16. Next base: position 2,404 of record CAZIIV010000119.1, read on the forward strand.
GTTTGACCGAATCTTCTTTTTCCTGGATAGAGGATTCTACCAGAATACGGCTGTTTTTTGTTGGTATTGCCCGGGCGACCCAGTGGGTTTACTTGAGCACCGTAAAAGGAAAGGAATTTTCGGAAATCAAAATTATTCACGATGCGGAAACAAACGGGCATTTGACGTTGCAACACACTTACGATTATGGTCAAAATGAAATAAATAGACACAATGGCGAAAATTTGGATGATGAATTTTCATTACTTTAGTGATGCTTTGCTGATATTTCATTGCGATAAGACAGGAGGCAACCTGAATGCCCCAGATATTTGACAACATTGAAAACCATCTATTAACAGCCCTTTCAGATGCCATGGGCTTGTCAGAGCGGGCGGACTTTTGCGTCGGTTATTTCAATCTGCGGGGGTGGAGAAAGATTGATACCTATGTCAACAAATGGGCCGGTGGGGAGGGCCATTGCTGTAGGCTGCTTGTCGGTATGCAGCAAATGCCTCACGATCAGCTCAGGTCAGCCATGGGTTTTTCAGAAGCGGCTGAGCAGATGGATCAGTCGACAGCCATAGTGCTGAAACGCAAGCTTGCTCAGGAATTTAGAGAACAGCTCATGATCGGTATACCGACCAATGAAGATGAGGCCGGTCTTCGCCGACTTGCTGCACAAATTTCTGCAGGTAAGCTTGTAGTCAAACTGTATCTCCGTCACCCGCTTCACGCAAAGCTTTACCTCCTTTTTCGCCAGGACCCCCTCAACCCGAGTATTGGCTATCTGGGAAGCAGCAACCTGACATTCGCCGGTCTATCGAAACAGGGCGAGCTGAATGTGGATGTACTTGATCACGACGCCTGCAACAAGCTTGCAGCGTGGTTTGAGGACCGATGGAGAGACCGGTTTTGCATCGATATCTCTAAAGAACTCATCGAAATCATTGACGATAGCTGGGCTCGCCCGGAACCGATCCCCCCTTACCATATCTACGTCAAGATGGCTTTTCACCTGTCACAGGAAGCCAGGACGGGTCTGACCGAATTCCGGATCCCCAGCGACTTTGGCAACAAACTGCTGGAGTTCCAGGTTGCTGCCGTCAAAATTGCAGCACACCATCTCAACAAGCGTGGCGGCGTCGTGGTCGGTGATGTGGTCGGCCTTGGTAAAACACTTATGGCTACAGCCCTTGCGCGCATTTTCGAAGATGACCATGGTGTTGAAACGCTCATCATCTGCCCCAAGAACCTGGTCACCATGTGGGAGGACTACAGCCACCGCTATCGCCTTCGCGCCAAGGTTTTGTCCATCACCCAAGTGCAAACGAAGCTTCCCGACCTGCGCCGTTTTCGCCTGGTGCTTATCGATGAGAGCCACAATCTTCGAAACCGCGATGGAAGCAGATACCGCGCCATCGCAGAATATATCAGTTCCAACGACAGCCGTGTGATTTTGTTGTCGGCCACGCCGTATAATAAAACTTATCTTGACCTGTCCAACCAGCTTCGATTGTTCATCGACGAACACAAGGACATCGGCATCCGGCCGGAAAAATTCATCCGCGAGAAAAGCGAAAAAGAACTCCTACGAATGCAGATACCGGCCCGTTCCCTGGCGGCCTTTGAAAAAAGCACCCATGCCGATGACTGGCGGGATTTGATGCGGCTGTATCTGGTTCGCCGCACCCGCAGCTTCATCCATGAAAATTACGCGAAGTACGATTCTGACAACGGAAGAAAATATCTGGAGTTTGCTGACGGAACGCGATCGTATTTTCCGGACCGAGTTCCAAAAACAGTTAAATTCGCCATTGATGATAAAGATCCCAATGATCCGTATGCGCGTCTTTTTTCTGATAGTGTGGTCCGTGCGGTCAACAATCTTACGCTCCCTCGCTATGGCCTCGGCAATTACCAGAAACCATCGCCGCATAAGCCGCCCACAGCGGAAGAGGCCAGGGTGCTGTCTGATCTTTCAAGGGCAGGTACGCGCCTTAAGGGCTTTTGCCGTACAAATCTGTTTAAACGGCTTGAAAGCAGCGGTCACGCGTTTTTGCTGTCTGTGGAGCGCCACATACTGAGGAATTTTATTGTTCTGCATGCCATTGAAAACGATTTGCCGCTTCCCATTGGCACCCAGGATATCGGACTGCTCGATCCATCGGCAAACGACCAGGATAGTGAACTCTGGGAACCGGCGACTGATAACGACAACGAAACAAGCTCCGACGTTCCAAACGGAGAGGCACTGCCGTCATTAACCGATAAAGATTTTTTGGCGCGGGCGGCCGAATTCTACAAAGCCTATTCCTCTCAATTCAAGCGCAGGTTCAAATGGCTTCGGGCGGACTTATTCGATAGTGCGCTGAAAAAGGATCTCAAACGCGACGCCAAAGCGCTCATCGCTATTCTCAAGCAGGCCGGGGCGTGGGATGCGAAAAAGGACACCAAGCTTCAGGCCCTTTTCTCCCTGGTGAACCAACGGCACCCGAATGAAAAAATTCTGATTTTTTCTCAGTTTGCCGATACGGTGGATTACCTTGAAACGCAATTGCAGTCATACCAAATCCCTTCCATTGTCGGCGTCACAGGCAATACTGAAAATCCCACGAGCATTGCCTATCGCTTCAGTCCCGTCAGCAACGAAAAAAGAAAAGCATTCAGACCTGAAGACGAACTGCGTATCGTAGTTGCTACCGATGTCCTCAGTGAAGGGCAGAACCTTCAAGATTGCGCAATCATCGTCAATTATGATCTGCCCTGGGCAATTATTCGACTGATCCAGCGCGCCGGCCGCGTGGACCGCATCGGACAGCAGGCGGATACCATTCTCTGCTACTCCTTTCTACCTGCTGATGGTGTGGAAAGGATTATCCGCCTGCGAACGCGCGTGCGCCGGCGTCTGCAAGAAAACGCCGAGGTGGTGGGTGCCGACGAAACCTTTTTCGAAGATCAGGACCCGGATCATGTCGTACGAGATCTTTTCACAGAGAAAGCCGGCATCCTCGACGGTGAAGATGACGCAGAGGTAGACCTGGCTTCTTATGCCTACCAGATCTGGAAAAATGCCATTGACAGGAAGCCTGAGCTGAAGAAGATCATTCCCAATATGCCAAACGTGGTTTACTCTTCCAAGCAGTTCAAAGAAACCAGGGATCAACCCGAAGGTGCTCTGGTGTATCTGCGCACCGGTGAAGGAAGCGACGCTCTGGCCTGGATCGATAAAGAAGGCAACAGCGTTACGGAAAGTCAGTTTGCCATCCTGAAAATTGCTGAGTGTTCCTCCGACACAATCGCCCTGCCGCGTCTTGACCAGCACCACGAAATGGTTGCAAAAGGGGTCAAGCTGATCATCGAGACTGAAAAATCCGTCGGTGGTCAGCTCGGCAGGCCTTCAGGAGCCCGCTTCCGCGCCTACGAACGGCTCAAAGCCCATGCCGAGAGCTTGAAGGGAACGCTGTTTGAAAGTCCGGAGTTGCTCAGGGCCATCGAGGATATTTACAAATACCCCCTGCTTCAGACTGCCACCGATACGCTCAACCGCCAATTAAAAAGCGGTATCAGTGATATGGCGCTGGCGGAACTGGTGGTTTCCTTGAGGCAGGACGCGCGCCTGTGCCGTGTAACCGAAGATATGGAGTCCACAGAGCCGCAGGTCATCTGTTCCATGGGGCTTCGCGATACAACTTTGATACCCCGCGTGGCAAAGCCTTCAGACATATCGGAAGTCGCTGTCTTCACGCTGTATTTCAAAAAGCCCAAGGATGCTGAATTCAATGATGCGGAAAAGAAATCCTGTTCGGAAGAGGGATTTGCCGCTCTGTTCCGTTTGCTCCGGGAGCTTACAGAGGATGCGGCATTCAAGGTTGAAATCGTTAATGAGGGGGCCGGGACAGGAACCTATTGGCAGGATTGCGCCGTTTACCTGACCGGGTTTGTCGCCCTGTCCGGAGGGCTTGGCAATGCCATGCACATCTTCGGGCAGGCGATGGAACTCGCCGGCGATCTCACGGAGCGAATCGGCCGACACATGGCAATTACGGGCAAGTGGTTTAAAGGCGCTGCCTGGCGCCTCACGCCACAAAAAACGTTACCGGATCAGCCCATCAAACGTCCGGGTTGTTTTGGTGAGCGACAGTAACTGGACAGAAGAACCAGACGATGCAGACAGTGTGATTTTCTGTCCGAATGCGCAACAGCTTCCGGTAAAGCGTGAGCGATGAAAACTTCAAAAAGGGTAGTCATATGAAAATCGATGCCGCCGCCGTACGCAATTGCCTTAAGTCTTTCGACTTTGCGACATTGTTCCGTGAGCATTTGGGATGGGACAACCATCATGCCCGGTTGGATATTGTCATCGGAGATAAAGCGTTTGTGTTAAACGCAATCGCACAGAAACGCGGATTTGTCGCATTCCTCTGTCCTGAGATTCCTGATCGTCCCACACGGCTGAAAATAGACCATCAAGTAACGAAGTCTGTCCGGGAACATTTCATCATCTACACCGACCCGCCTGCCGGCCGCCAGGTGTGGCATTGGGTCCGCCGTGAACCGGGCAAACCTCTGGCCAGCCGCGATCATCGCTTTGAGACAACTCAGTCGGGCGATCCGCTGATTCAAAGGCTTGATCAGATCGCCGTCAGCATGGACGAGGAAGAAATCATCACCGTGGTGGATGTCGCAGGGCGGGTAAAAGCGGCGCTCGATGTGGATAAGATCACAAAGCGATTCTATGACCGTTTCAAGGCTGAGCACGCGGCTTTCTTAAAGCTGGTCAAGGGGATCAAAACGGACTCCGATCTGGCATGGTACACATCGCTAATGCTCAATCGGCTGATGTTCGTGTATTTTATCCAGAAAAAGAGCTTTCTTGACGGCGACACCGACTACCTGCAAAATCGCCTTGCAAGGGTCCAACAGCTCCGGGGAAAAGACAGGTTCCAGGGCTTTTACCGCTATTTCCTTCTTCGCCTGTTTCACGAGGGCCTCGGCAGATCTCTGGATGAGCGCAAACTGGACCCCGCTATGGAAAAGCTCCTTGGGCGGGTGCCTTTCTTAAACGGTGGTTTTTTCGAAATCCACCAACTCGAGGAACAGAATCCGGACATCGACATCCCCGACAAGGCTTTTGAAAAGCTGTTTGCTTTTTTCGATCAGTACCGGTGGCATTTGGATGAACGCCCCCTGCGTGCGAACAACGAAATCAATCCGGATGTGGTGGGTTACATCTTTGAAAAATACATCAACCAGAAGCAGATGGGGGCCTACTACACGAAGGAAGATATCACCGAGTACATCAGCAAAAACACGATCATTCCCTTTATTTTCGATGCGGCAGAGAAGAAACACCCTGAAGCGTTCAAGCCGGATGGAGCCCTGTGGAAACTGCTCCGTGAGGACCCGGACCGGTACATCTATCCCGCGATCAGACACGGCGTTGTTAACAATGACGGCGCTATTGTTTCGGAAACCGAACTGCCCGATTTTGTCCAGACCGGCATGCACGATTCCGCAACGCGCATGCATGACAATCGATACAATTTGCAGCAGGCCCCGGACGGTGACTCTATCCGCCTGGTCACCGAAACCTGGCGGGAATACGGTACCCGACGCTACCGATGCCTGGAAATTCGGGAAAGGCTGAAAAGGGGTGAGGTTCATCATATCAACGATCTGATTACCCTGAACCTGGATATCTGGCAGTTCGCCCGCGATGTGATCGTCAGCAGCGAAAGCCCGGAGGTGCTCCGCGCTTTCTGGCATGCCATTGAAAAAGTCACGGTGCTCGATCCCACCTGTGGTTCGGGGGCGTTTCTATTCGCCGCTCTGCGCATCCTTGAAACGCTTTACAGTGACTGCCTGGAACGTATGGGGCGGTTCATCGAAGCTATTGAAGACCAGCCGCACCATCCGAAGCAATTTTCAGATTTCAAGGATGTACTGGCCCAGATCGGCCGGCACCCCAACGAACGTTATTTTATCCTCAAATCCATCATCCTCAATAACCTTTACGGCGTGGACATCATGGCCGAGGCGGTGGAGATCTGCAAACTTCGGTTGTTTTTGAAGCTCGTGGCGCAGGTGGAGAGGGTGGAGCAGATCGAACCCCTGCCGGACATGGATTTCAACATCCGCACTGGCAATACGCTGGTGGGCTATGCAACAGCGGAACAGGTGAAAAATGGGTTTACGCACGACGCCTCCGGGCAGGGAAAGCTTATGTTTGGGGACGTTAATGAGGCTTATCGCCGATTTGAGGAAAACCTATTGATTGTTGAAAAGGCCTTCGATCAATTTCGAGATCAGCAAACCAAACACGGAGGCAGAATTACATATCAAGACAAACAAGAACTAAGAAAGCGTCTTC
>CAZIIV010000120.1:0-8703 GCA_964539365.1 uncultured Desulfobacteraceae bacterium
GAATCGCCAAACCTGAAACCTGAACACTGACACCTGAAACCTACATGTCCCCTGAAACCTGACACCTTTTCCCCAAAGCTAAATACGTAGCGCAGACGAACATGGATTTTCATATTGCCAACAGCCGTGATTCACACCCAGCAAAAAGCCTTGTCAGAAGATGAAAATAGAGTTAAGAGAGTCCTTTGTTAAAATATATGCAATCAAAAAATGAGGAGTCATATATGATATTGGGTATCGATGTCGGCGGCACTCACACAGATGCAGTTTGTGTCCGGGATAATGAAATTGTGGCAATCGCTAAAGTGATCACCGGAGAGAATCTGGTTGATTCAATCGTGGGGGCCATTCAAGGGTTGCATGTGGATTATGGCGGATTGAAACGGGTCGTGCTGTCCACCACGCTTTCCACCAATGCGATCATTGAAAAAAAATACGCCGCCACGGGAATGATCGTATCTGCAGGTCCGGGGGTGAATCCGAAAAGCTTTTTTTTATCAGATGATTTTCATCTCATAGAGGGGGCCATCGACCACCGGGGCAGAGAGTATATACCGGTCCGGAAAGATCAGATTCTGGAAGTTGCAGAAATTTTGAAGACAAGCCATGTCCAGGGAGTCGGTGTCATTTCCAAGTTCTCCGTGCGCAATCCAGTCCATGAAAAAACCATGTATTCCCTGATAGCGGATAGGTTTACCTATGTTTCCATGGGGCACCGCATGAGTGGCAGCCTCAACTTTCCCCGAAGACTGCATACGACCTATTTTAATACGGCCGTGATGCCCATCCAGGAACGATTTGTCCGCTCGATAAAACATGCATTGAAAGAATTGGGAATAACCACTCGCATCCTGTTTCTCAAGGCCGATGGAGGAACCTATTCTTCATCGGCCGCGGACAGGCTTCCGGTAGAAACAATTTTATCCGGACCGGCGGCCAGTATGATGGGAGGGGTTGCCCTCAAGAAGAACTCAGGTACAACGCTTGTCCTCGATGTGGGCGGAACCACAACCGATATTGGAATTCTCATTGATGGCGTTCCTATATTGGAACCCCGGGGGATTTGTATCGGTGGACTGAAAACATTGGTCCGGGGCCTAAAGATGCTCAGCGTGGGGGCCGGGGGTGATTCTCAGGTTCACCTGTCCGGAGACGGCCTCGGAGTCGGACCTCATCGCTATGGCCCCCCCGTATGTATGGGAGGCCCCCGGCCTACCCCAATGGATGCCTTATGTGTGCTCGGAGAATTTGAAACCGGTGATTTAAATAAAGCCGAACAGTCTCTTGCTCCGCTGGCCCGCCAAATGAACCGGAAAATACCGGAACTGGCCCGGTCCGTGGTCGCCAAAATGGTAAAAAACATAAAGGAATCTTGTGACGGGTTTCTCCATGAGGTAAACAGTTACCCGGTGTATACCATCCACGAAATGCTGCACCCCGATCCGGTCAAGCCCGAACAGGTGATGGTTATCGGTGGTCCGGCAAAAACGCTCAAGCCTTATGTTGAGCAGATGTTCCAAATGAAATGCCTGGTGCCGGATCATTTCCAAGTAGCGAACGCGTTGGGGGCGGCCCTGGCCAGGGCCACCGCCCAGATAACCCTTTTGGCGGACACCCAGCTCAAGAAGCTCATTTGCCCGGAGTTGGACATAGATATGGAGATCCCTGCATGGTACACCATTAATGAATTGATATCGTTCGGAAATCAAGCCCTCACGGACAATGCCCGGTATCTGGGATTGTCCGATGATATTGAGACGGACGTGATCGAACAGCAGAGTTTCAATATGATCAAGGGCTTCAATACCACCGGCAAGAATCTGCGCGCCAAGATTCAGAGCAGGCCGGGAATTATCAGCGAATGGAGCAAATCATGATACAGGCAAAACGCAAAACCGGTTTGATCTTTTTTCCGGCATATGACTGGGAGATCAGCCCGACACATCCTGAAAGACAGGAACGGCTTTTATATACCCAGGATCAGGTTCTTGAAGAAGGACTGCTCGATATTGAGGGAATTAAAGAGTTTAAGGCTGGTCTGGCGTGTGAAGATGATATCAATCGGGCACATTTCTGCATACCGGATGTGAACTCGTGCATAACAACCTCTCACAACATTTCCGCCGGGGGATGTATCGAAGCGGCCCGGCTGGTATTGGAAGGTGTCGCAGAAAAGACATTTGCACTGGTACGCCCCCCGGGGCATCATGCCATGCGCGTGGTACATGGTGCTCGGGGATTCTGCAATATCAATATCGAGGCCGTGATGGTTGAGTGGATTCGCAAAAACTATCCTCGTATCAAGAAGATCGCCATTGTGGATACCGACTGTCACCATGGAGATGGATCTCAGGATATCTATTGGCATGATCCCAATGTGCTTTATATTTCCATGCACCAGGACGGTCGAACCTTGTATCCCGGATCAGGTTTTACCGATGAACTCGGTGGTCCCGGGGCGTTGGGGTTGACTCTGAATGTGCCGCTTCCTCCCAGAACCAGTGACCAGGGATTTTTGCATGCCATAGAAAATCTTATTTTGCCTGTTTTGGATGAATTCAAGCCGGATCTGATTATAAATTCAGCAGGTCAGGATAATCATTACTCGGACCCTATCACGCATATGGCCTTTACTGCAAGAGGGTACGCCAGACTGAACGAATTGCTCAACCCGGATATTTGTGTGCTGGAAGGCGGGTATTCCATTGAGTCGGCCTTGCCCTATATCAACACCGGAATAATCCTGGCCCTGGCAGGCGTTGACTATTCCTTTGTACGCGAGCCGGATCTTGAACCCGAAGAGCTCCGGGAGGAGCCCGGCGTCATGGACTATATTAAGAACCTGTGCGACTCGGTCCTGGATGCATGGCGCCAGAGAAAGAAACACCGTGTGCCGAACAAACCGCTTGTCGAACGTAATCGCCGAATATACTACGATACCGACGGCATTTCCGAAAACCAGCAGGAAACCTTTCGGCTGTGTTTAGACTGTCCCGGCGTGTTCAAGATTGATACACAGGCAACCACCGGCTATCGGGCCCTGTGTGTGCATATCCCGCACGGAGCCTGCCGGACATGCCGCCGGCAGGGTCGTGAGTGGTTTAATATGGTAAAAGGCGGATACTATGCGGCCTATCTTCAGGATATGGATAATGACGAATATCAAGTCAATATCCTGTAATACCGAGAAGCATATAAATCAAGCCTGTTCCCGGAACCAACCCCCTGGTATTCATCACAACGTGATCTGCCGCAAATCGAGGCCGTTGGTAAACGCTGATCCTTGTCCATAGACAACGGTCTTGATTTAAACCCTTACGGTTTTCATATCAACCACCGACCAACTCCTCGGGAATATCGGCATTGGTGTAAACCCTTTGCACATCATCACAATCTTCAAAGGATTCCATTAATTTGACCATCTGCTCGGCTTCTTTGCCTTGAAGGTTTACGGTTGCTTGCGGGAGCATTGTAATTTCTGCAGCAATATAGGGAAGCGATTGCGCTTCAATGGCGGCCTTTACCGCTTCAAAATCTTTAGGCTCCGTAATGATTTCATAATTACTGTCATCTTCTCTTACATCTTCGGCTCCGGCATCAATGGCGACTTCCATCAGCGTATCCTCGTCTACGGCATCATTTTCCACAACGATATATCCTTTTTTTTCAAACATCCATGCAACGCATCCATTGGAGCCCAGGTTTCCCCCTGCTTTGCTTAAAAGATGGCGAATATCCGCCACCGCTCTGTTCTTGTTGTCTGTGAGTGATTCTATGAAAACAGCGGCGCCGCCCGGACCGTATCCTTCGTAAATACTCTCTTCGTAATTCACGCCTTCCAGTTCGCCGGTACCTTTTTTAATGGCCCGTTCTATGTTGTCTTTGGGCATATTTTCACTTTTCGCCGCCTGGATGGCGGTTCGCAGTCTTGGGTTTGCAGCCGGGTCTCCTCCTCCAAAACGCGATGCAACAGTAATTTCTTTAATAAGCCTGGTAAAAATTTTACCCCGCTTGGCATCGGTTGCGCCTTTTTTATGCTTTATGGAAGACCACTTGCTGTGCCCCGACATATCTACCTCCTATTTTTTCCCGAATCCGATAATATAAATTTCTTTGCTCGCCTTTCGGCTGCTTTGCGGTTTGAAAATCTTGTGCCGGGCAAATCCCTGTTTAACGGCATCCAAAAATGTATTAAAATCTTCTCCGTGAAAGATCTTACAAACAAACGATCCTCCCCTGACAAGCGTTTCTCGAGCAACCGAGAGTGCCGCCCGGCAAAGATTAAAAGACCTTGCACTGTCAACATGTGTGCTGCCGGTGGTTGCAGGCGCCATGTCACTGAGAACGACATTAAAATCTTTTCCCGTTAATTTAAACAATTCATCATCCATGGAGAGAATATCGCCTTGATAAACCCTCACATGAGACGGAACCCTTTCAGAAACCTCTTTGAGATCGATGCCCACCACCTGTCCTTTATTTCCGGTAAGATTCGCCGCATAAAGGAGCCATGATCCGGGGGCGCACCCCAGATCCAGGACCTTGTCTCCTTTTTTGATCAAATTGTATTTTTGCTGCATTTCTTGGAGCTTATAAACAGACCGGGCAGGAAATTTCTCTTTTTTTGCCCGGCGCGCATAGTGATCCTGCCACCGGTTATGTTTAGCACCTGCTTTTTTCATATCAGAACAGTTCTTCCATGGCCAGGGAAATGGTATTTATTCCTATAATTTCAATGCCTTTTATTTTAGCCATCCGTTTTAAATTGCTTTTGGGTACAAGGCATCGGGCAAACCCCATTTTTTTTGCTTCGACAATCCGGGTCTCAACATGGCCGATAGCCCTGACTTCTCCGGTCAATCCCACTTCTCCGAAAATAATGGTGCCTTTCAGAACGGGCCGGTCTAAAAAGCTCGACGCAACCGCAGACACGATTCCCATGTCGACAGCGGGTTCAACAATCTTAACGCCACCGGCAACATTAATGAAGATATCGTGTCCCATGAGATGCATGCCCAATTTTTTTTCCATTACCGCCACCAGCAACGCCACCCGGTTGTGATCAATACCCAGAATGGTTCTTCGAGGATTTCCGAAGCTGGTGCTGCTGGCAAGCGCCTGCAGTTCGACAAGAATCGGCCTTGTCCCCTCCATGCTGGCCGTAACTACGGATCCCGGTGTATTTTCCGGCCGTTCGGCCAGGAATATCGCCGAAGGGTTGGCCACTTGATTCAGGCCGTTTTCTCTCATCTCAAATACGCCGATTTCGTTGGTGGACCCGAATCTGTTCTTAACCGCTCTTAAAATTCTGAACACATGGTCGCGATCCCCTTCAAAATACAGCACCGTATCCACCATGTGTTCCAAAAGCCTGGGACCGGCTATGGCGCCGTCTTTGGTTACGTGTCCCACCAGAAATATAGGGGTTCCGGTCCTTTTGGCCAGGAGCATCAACCGCATGGCAGACTCTCGAACCTGGGTGACACTGCCCGGAGCGGATGTCAAGTCCGGACTGAACATGGTCTGGATTGAATCGATCACCATGACATCCGGTTGCACCGAATCCGCCATGGACAGAATGGAATCCATATCGTTTTCCGAAACCACAAGCAAATCAGAACCGGCGGCACCCAGCCTCCGGCTCCGGATACTTATCTGCCGGATGGATTCCTCTCCTGAAATATACAATACCTTTCGCTTTGTTCCGGCAAGACCATTCAGAGCTTGCAGCATCAGGGTGGATTTGCCGATCCCCGGGTCTCCGCCGATCAGGATAAGGGTTCCGGAAACAAGTCCCCCTCCCAGGACCCGGTCAAATTCGCTAATTCCGGTTAATAGACGATCTTCTTGTTCAAGTTTAACGGAATCAATTGGAACCGGTTGTGTTTGAGGAAAAGACAGACTCCGCATGGCCCCTTGATCCGGTTTAACCGCCTTATTTTCTTCAATAAAGCTCTGCCATTCGCCGCAATCCGGACATTTCCCCATCCATTTGGGCGTCTGATAGCCGCACGCCTGGCAGCAAAATACGCTTTTTGAGATTTTTTTCACCATGTCAAGAGGAATTTTACAATACCCCGACTTTCCATTTTCTCTCTGAGCCGTAGACTCTCCGAGTCGGAGGCCAATTGTGAGCGAAGCACTTGCAATTTAATTCATATCATGTCATTTAGATCTGATCAACCAGAGTCTGGTGTTAACTAGGGATTCGTCAAAATCAACTCTAACTGATTTAGATAGAAGCGATTTGATTTCCCGGATACGGCACTAAAATCACAAACAATATCAAAATTACAAATTCCAACACGCGGCGCAAGCGCCTGCGCTGCGCGTGACCAAAACATTTCAATCATTTATTTAATGTCTCGCCGTCATTCAATCTGTTTTGAATTTTGAATTTCGGTTATTGACATTTGCCTGCCCTGTTAAATAAATCGTAGATTTAATGCGAAGCATTATTTAACAGGGTAAAAGATTTGTATTTTAGTGCTTGAAATTTTCAAGATTTTCGTAAGCCGGTAATTCTATTTATTCCAAGCAGCAACTTGGTCAAATCACGTCCTGTTGCGTTAACCGATTGATGCCAATACGAAAATGATTGATTACCACATCCATACGCTGCTTTGCAATCATGCCCAGGGTTCCATGGAATCTTATATCCGAAGTGCCATTAATCTGGGCATGAGTGAAATATGTTTTCTGGATCATTTGACCGTCCGGGAATCCGAAAAAGGACTTTCAATGGCTCCGGGTGAAATTCCTTATTATTTTCAGGCTGTTCAGCTTCTAAAGCAACAATACAAAGAAATGATAAGTGTGAAAGCCGGCCTGGAAATCGATTTTAATCCGGCCTGTTCAGACCTGTTCGAGGAAATTGTCGGCACATATGCTTTTGATGTTGTGGCATCTGCACTACATTTTCCCGGCGGCATGAATATTGTCAGCGGAAGTTCCGCCTGGAGACACGGGGAAAACCACACGGATTATGTATATGGTCTGTATTATGAGCATCTCGAACACATGCTCGATTTTAATTACTTCGATATGATATGCCATATCGATCTGATAAAAAAATTCGGGAGAAAGCCTTCAAGGTCCTTTGAAAAAGAAGTTAACGAAATATTGTTAAAAATAAAAACAAAGAATCTGTGCGTAGAGGTCAATACCAGTGGGTACGCCCACCCGGTTCGGGAACCCTACCCTTCTCCGGATATGATTGCAGCATGTCATGACCTGGGCATCCGCATCACTCTGGGGTCGGATGCCCATTCCCCGGCTGATGTCGGACAACATTATGACCGTGCATTGCCCATGATCCTTTCGGCCGGATATGAATATTTAACCACATTTACCAGGCGCAGGGGCGGAAAGGTCCCCATAGAACAGCCAACAGCAATGGTCAAATAAACGGAGAGAAAATGCCTTCAATCAAACATACAGTCTTTGGATTCGGTCTGTTGATAATGGGATGGGTTTGTTTTATCCAAACCGCGGTCCATGCAAAAAACAGCCATACCTATTTTGACACCCTTCAAGAGAGTCTCATAAAGGACGGTTTTGATAAAAACAGGATCGCCAGGCTATACAGCAATCCAAACGTTTATTTTGAAACAAAAAAAGCGTCCGGGTTTCTATCCCATCGAGAATCCGTGTTAAATTATGATCAGTTTACTTTACCCAAAAACATCCGAAAATCCCGAAAATATATGGCCAGACATAAACCCGATCTATTAAAAGCGGAAAGAACCTTCGGCGTAAACAAAGAAATCATTACGGCCATCATCCTGGTTGAAACCCGGCTTGGGAAAATCCTGGGAGGACCTTCGGTCTTGAATATGCTCTCGACCCTGGCGTCACTTAAGGATCCGGATGTTCGGAATATGTTTTGGGGCGAGGCTTCAAAATCTGCTGATTTTACAGAGAAAAAATTCCAGAACTGGGCGGACAGAAAATCCGAATGGGCCTACAATGAACTCAAGGCGTTTTTAACTTACACCGCCAGAGAAAAAATTGACCCCGTGGGTATTCAGGGGTCCTATGCAGGGGCCATGGGGATCGCACAATTCATGCCGAGCAACATTCTTGCCTTTGCCAGGGACGGCAACAATGACGGGCGTGTGGATCTGTTTAATCATGCGGATGCCATCGCAAGTATTGCAAGCTATTTGAAACATTACGGCTGGCATAACGGAATAACCAAAAAGGGCGCGCACGACGTTATTTATCATTACAATCATAGCAGCCAGTATGTGGATGCTGTATTAAAAGTTGCCGCGCTGTTGGAACCCAAAACCTGAAAGGATAAAATTGGACATACAAACCGTTTCCGTATGGATAAAAATCAGTGTGTTCTTTTATTTGCTCACGGTACTTGCCGTCATCGATGTCATTCGCAAGGATTTCGGCACCATTGGAAAAAAAGCGCTCTGGGGCTTAATTGCCGTTGTTCCGTTTATCGGATGGCTTGTGTATCTGATTTTTGGATTCAGAAAAGGCAAAAAGAAAAAGGCCGGTGATCCGTCAACCGATCAAGTCCGTTGAAAAAAAAAGCGTTTTTCAACGTCCTCAAATAATGTTTGACAAGAACCTTTGTTTTCTATATTCATGTGTCAACTGTTGCTTTTTATAGGTCCCATCGTCTAGCGGTTAGGACGCCGGCCTCTCACGCCGGTAACGGGGGTTCGATTCCCCCTGGGATCACCA
>CAZIIV010000121.1:0-8676 GCA_964539365.1 uncultured Desulfobacteraceae bacterium
TTAGTGTTCTTCGGCAAGACTGTGCTGACACGCCTCACAGAATTCCGTGCCTTCATCAAGTTCTACATCGCAGTAAGGGCAGTAACACCGATCTCCCCGAACATGTTCGTGTTCTTCTTTGCGTTTGAGTTCAACCCGGGGTTTCCCCGCTTTTTTATTTTCATAATCTTTTATGGCCAACTGCAAAGCATCAGCGCCTAAATTAGAACAATGCAGCTTATTTTTAGGCAAACCCTCCAGGGCATTGGCAACATCTTTGTTGGTAATCTGTTTGGCCTGGTCAATACTTTTTCCCTTGGCGATTTCCGTTAGCATACTGGAAACTGCGATTGCCGATCCACATCCAAAGGTTTGAAACTTGATATCCTCTATCTGCTCATCTTTAATTTTCAGATAGATGGTCATCATATCCCCGCATAAGGGATTCCCAACTTCTCCAACGCCGTCTGCATTTTCGATCACCCCTACATTTCTGGGATTCCTGAAATGGTCCATTACAACCTCGTTATACATAATTTTTTCCTCCCTGAAATCGGTTCCTGGCAAATATTTATTATCTTACATAATAATCATTGTTTGTTCAAAGTAAATGATACTATTTTTTTGATTTTTTAAGCCATCCTTAAAAAAATGAAGTTCGAGAAATTCAAAGTTTACATTGGAAATCGTTAATGATACTAATATGCTGATTTAGGCATTCAAACAGGCATACGGGAAGGAATAACAGCCTAATGATAATTGAACGAAGAAAACATCCCAGAGTTGAAACAAATAACCTTATATCCTATAGTTGTATAGATGATAGTGGAACCCAAACAAAAAAGGGCAGCGGAAAGGCCATAAATATATGTCAGGGAGGAATTCAGATACAAACGAATAACCCGATTGAATCGGAGGATATTTTGCTGCTGGCCGTCGACGTTGAAGATGAATTAACGAGAATTAAAGGCAAGGCCGTTTATTGCACCCCGGACGACTTGGGAAAGTTTCGAACCGGGATTCAGTTTCTTGAAACCAATGAAAAAATCGTATCCTTTGTAACAAACCTGTTAAAAACTTACAGCAAATTGTCAGGGATCGCTTAACCCGCTGTAATATTACACTAATTTTCAGTGGGTCAAATTGTTCGAATGATTTTTAAATCGGAGACATAACACCCATGAAAGTTTCATCTTTAACTGCTATTTCTCCTGTTGACGGCCGGTATCGCAAAGTTACCGAGAAACTCGCCGATTATTTTTCTGAAAGGGCATTGATAAAATATCGGGTGATGGTGGAAGTGGAATATTTTATTGCATTATGCATTTTGCCGCTTCCTCAGTTAGCGGATATTGACAAAAATATATTCGACTCCCTGAGAAGTATTTATAAGGAGTTTTCCAATGATGATGCCCGCAGAGTAAAAGATATCGAGGCGGTTACCAATCATGACGTTAAGGCAGTTGAATATTTTCTCAAAGAAAAGTTCGATAAGCTGGGGTTGTATCCCTATAGGGAGTTTATTCATTTTGGCTTAACTTCACAGGATATTAACAACACTGCCATGCCCAGCTTGTTAAAAGGTGCATGGGTCGATGTTTTGCAGCCTGTTTTGGATGAGATTGTTGACGCGTTGAATAAACACGCACATGAATGGAAAGAGGTCCCCATGCTGGCAAAAACCCATGGCCGGCCGGCGTCACCCACCAGCGTGGGCAAAGAAATTTTTGTGTTTGTGGAGCGGCTGAAAAAGCAGAGAAACCTTTTGGAAACCATCCCGTTTTCCGCCAAATTCGGCGGGGCAACCGGTAATTTCAATGCGCATTATGCGGCCTATCCCGACATCGGCTGGATAGAATTCGCAGATCATCTGGTAAACCAGGTGTTAGGACTTGATCGATCAAAGATTACTACCCAGATCGAACATTATGATAATCTGGCAGCATTTTGTGACAACCTTAAACGGATCAATACCATCCTCATCGATCTGAACAGAGATATCTGGCTATACATCTTAATGGATTATTTCAAACAAAAGATAAAGGACAGGGAAGTAGGATCTTCGGCCATGCCGCATAAAGTCAATCCCATTGATTTTGAGAATTCGGAAGGCAACTTGGGGGTGGCCAATGCGATTCTTGAACATCTTTCCGCCAAGCTTCCCGTTTCCAGGCTTCAGAGAGATCTGACCGATTCCACGGTTATCAGAAATATGGGGGTGCCCCTTGCCCATATGCTTATTGCTTTTAAATCCCTGTTAAAAGGACTGGACAAATTGATTTTGAATTCCGAGGTCATTCAGGCCGATTTACAGGATAATTGGGCGGTGCTCAGTGAAGCCATCCAGACCGTTTTGCGCAGAGAAGGGTATCCGGAACCGTATGAAGCACTCAAGGAATTAACGCGCACCCATCTGCGGATTGACCAAAAGGCGATGGTGGAATTTATAGAAAACCTGTCTGTCGATCAAACCGTAAAACAAGAATTAAAAAAACTAACCCCTCAAAATTATAGGGGCATGCATGATTTCTAAAACGCCATTTGTAGTTTAAACTTTCCAAATATTCTACAACTTAATGAAAGTATTATAGATATTTAGTGAAAATTTTTGACCCCATCAATACCCCCCTTATGGGAACCAACCTTATTGAAGCAAGTGCGGGTACGGGCAAGACCTATGCAATTGCCGGTATTTATTTAAGGCTGATTCTCGAAGAACAGCTTACCACCGATCAGATTCTGGTCGTAACCTTTACCCAGGCTGCCACCCAAGAGCTCAAAGACCGGATTCGCAATACCCTTTTGAAGGCGAAATCCGCACTCTCAACGGGATCGAGCAAAGATGATCTGATTAACAAGCTTGTTAAAAAACATGAGAATACGGCTTTGGCCGTTCGGTTGATTCAAAACGCACTTGTTGATTTTGACAATGCCGCTATTTTTACCATACACGGGTTTTGCCACAGGATACTGAATGAGCATGCGTTTGAAACCCAAAGTCTATTTGACACGGAACTGGTTACCGATCAGACCGATATAGCCAGAGAAATCGTGGATGACTTCTGGCGAAACCATTTTTACAATATGCCCCGGGAATTTCTAAGCTATGCCGGCAAAAAAATATCCGGTCCGGAATATTTTTTGGCGCTTTTGGCAAAAAATAATGCGCCGGATATGAGGATTATTCCGGAACTTGAACCCCCTGACTTAGAAAGCCTTGATGATTTTAGAAATATTTTCAAAAAGCTTAAAATTGCCTGGAACAGGTCAAAGGAGGAGGTCATATCGTTATTAAAAAAGCCGTGTTTAAGCGGTACGGTCTACGGAAGCACCAGGGCAGAAAAAAAACACACAGGTTTTTCCAAAAGAGACCTTAAGGTTTTGTCCATGGCTCGAATCATGGATAGATTTGTTGATTCAAAATCAACGGGATTTCCGGTAGTTAAAGATTTTGAGAAATTTACTGCAACCAAACTTGCAGCGTCCACCAGAAAAAATCATACTCCCCCGTTTCACGATGTTTTTAATATATGTGACGAACTCTATGAAAAAGGGCTTTCCCTTGAAGCGGAGATGGAGCGTCGTCTTTTATATTTGAAAACCTTGTTTTTCAGCTATGCCCGGGAACAATTTCCTGCCAGAAAAGAGAAGAGCAACATACAATTTTTTGACGATCTTTTGATAAGAATAAAAAAAGCACTCGAAGATACCGGCGGGAATGAGTTGGCATCAAAGATTCGCCGGCAATACAAAGCAGCACTTGTGGATGAATTTCAGGATACGGATTCTGTTCAGTATAGAATATTTCAACGGCTCTTTGATTCGAAACAGAGTGTGCTGTTTATGATCGGTGACCCCAAGCAGGCCATATACGGTTTCAGGGGAGCTGATATTTTTTCGTACCTCACGGCTGCCGGAAATGCGGATTCAAAATATACTCTGATAGAAAACTGGCGGTCAACGGCCGGTTTAATTCGAGCTGTTAATACCATATTCTCAAATGTTCCTTCACCGTTTGTTTTTGAGCAGATCGGATTTGAAAAAGGAATTCCAGGAGAAGAAATCCAACCCATGGATGATACCTTTTCTCCTCCCTTTATATTGTGGTATTGGGAATCGGACAAACACACAGATACGCCCAAACTTTTGAACAAAACCCAAGCGGTGCCGTTGATTGCAAATGCGGTTACGGACGAAATTTCCCGCCTGATTTCTCCGGGGTCCAAGAGCCGGTTCGACGATGAATCCGACGGAATTAGCGCCGGGGATATCGCCGTTCTTGTCCGGACGAACCGGCAGGCTCAGATAATTAAAAACCATCTGTTATTAAAACGAATCCCCTCGGTTCTCTATGATACCGGAAACATTTTTCATACCCGCGAAGCCCGGGACATGGAACGGATACTTTTGAGCATTTCCGAACCTGGAAGTGACCGGCGGTTCAAAACCGCCCTTGTGACCGATATACTAGGGGTTTCCGGGCACAAAATCGATTCCGAAGAGAGCAATCCGTTTTGGTGGGAAACCCGGGGCAGTAATTTCAGGGAATATTTTCGGCTGTGGAATCGATACGGTTTTATCAGAATGTTTCGGAACTTCATGTCAAAAGAGAAAATAAGAGAACGGCTTTTGGTATTTCCGGACGGGGAAAGAAGACTGACCAACCTTCTTCATCTGGCCGAAATACTCCACCAGAGGTCGGCTGAAAAACAAACCGGGATTACCGGTTTAATTAAGTGGATGTCTGAACAGATCAATACGGCTGTTCCGGAATCCGAGATTCATCAGCTTCGTCTTGAAAGTGATGAACATGCCGTAAAAATTATAACACTGCACAAAAGCAAAGGGCTGGAATTTCCGGTGGTATTCTGCCCCTTCTCATGGGAAGGATCCCTCATCAAAGACTCGGAGATCGCATTCCATGATCATGATACCAAGGAGCTGACACTGGATCTGGGGTCCAGCGAGAAAAATATTCATCTTGCCTTTGCACAAAATGAACTCCTGGCAGAGAACATGCGGCTGCTTTACGTGGCGGTAACCCGCGCCATAAAAAGGTGTTACCTGGTATGGGGACGATTCAACACTGCGGATACTTCAGCCATGACCTACCTGTTTCACTATGGGTCAAAAGCCGAAGATGACATAAAAACAGAGGATCTGGTTTCTTCCTTAAAGGCAAGGGTGTCAGAGAAAAAAGATGAGGAATTATTAAAAGATTTAAAACAGCTGGCGCACAAATCCAAAGGAAGTCTAGAACTTGTTCCGTTGCCTCTATATAACGGAGTGGAATATGCACCTGCCGAAAATGAAACCGAAGAAATTTCTTCCCGGCAATTTTTGGGAGAAATAGACACCTCCTGGAAAATCTCAAGTTATTCATCCATTGTATCACAGCGGGTTCCGGAAGAAGCGATGCCCGATCGTGATGTATCCTATGATCCTTATGAATATACTACGGAAAGCGATTCCGAGCGTATTGAAACGCCGGACATTTTTTCCTTTCCAAAAGGCGCAAGAGCCGGGATTTTTTTTCATGATATTTTTGAGCATCTCGATTTTACAGCGTCAGATTACAGACATAAAGAGGCGCTGGTAACCAACAAATTAGCGTCATATGGGTTCGATCCGAAATGGCGGAATGCGGTATGTCACATGATAACCAAAGTTCTATCCCTACCGCTTGAAATAAGAACAGAGACTTTAACGCTTTCTTCGGTTCCGTGCAAGGACCGAATCAATGAGATGGAATTTTATTATCCGTTGAATCCCTTTACCCCGAAACAGCTGGAAAAGATATTTTCCGATCATGGAAGAATTCAATTTCCCGGCAATTTTTCGGACAGGCTTGGAACGCTGATCTTTCCTTTTACAAAAGGATTTATGAAAGGATATATAGACATGGTCTTTCATAAAAAAGGGCGTTACTATCTGGTGGACTGGAAGTCGAATCTACTGGGAATGAGAGTGGAGGACTATTCCAGAGATGCCTTGAACACCGTGATGAGTAATGATTTTTATATCCTCCAGTATCATCTGTATACCCTTGCGCTTTATCAGTATCTTTGGGTTCGGTTTCCGGGTTTTGATTATGAAAAAGATTTCGGAGGTGTATTTTACATCTTTATAAGGGGGGTGAATCCTGATCGCGGATCAAAATTCGGGGTTTACAAAGATTATCCCAACCCGGAACTTATTCAGGCACTGGCCAAAGCGCTTGTCCCGGGGGGAGACCTGGGTGTAAATCAAGGCCGCTGGTAACCGCTGATCCTTGTCTATTGACAAACCGTGGCTCCGATATCAGGTTTCAGGTTTCAGGTGTCAGGATTAAGTGGGAAACAAGGTGACCAATATCAATAGAGAGAAGGTGTATTTAGAAATTCGGGGTCGTTACAAAGAATACATTCGTATGTTGAATGACCTCCTGACACCTGACACCTGATAGCCAAGGCAATCTTAGCAGACAACAGTCTTGATTTACATCCGGGAAACCATAGAAAAAAACGTAACTTCTTAATAAGTTCTGGTGCATGAAATGATCATTGTAAGCCGCCTACTGATAATAAAATCTAAACTGTCTGGAACTCACAGCCAAGTGAGCCTAAAGAAAAAACAGGTGTCAATAGCTTAATATTAATGGGTGAGTCGCACCATCATACGTTTTAAAGATGAATGATCTGATTCGCTGTTTTTTCTTAAGGCTCACTAACCTGCTCAAACAGCCAGACAGCTTATATTTTATCACCAGCAGGCTCCATAATTTATTAAGAAGTTACAAAAAAACTTGCTTTTGTGGGTTAAACTTAAACGGTTACCGTTGTTAAATAACTTAATGTTTTGAAATATGGAAGAACATATAACTCATTTATATAAAACAGGATACTTGACAGATATAGATATCCATTTTGCTAAGTTCATCACCGGCCTTGGCAAAAATGATGATCCGGACATTTTTCTGGCCGCAGCCCTGGCCAGCAATGCGACCGGAAACGGAGATGTATATTTTGACCTCGCTTCTATTGCCCAAAAACCGGTGTTTATGGGTCTTGAAAAGGAAGGAACCGTGAAATGGCCGAATTTTTCCGGCTGGTTGCAAAAAATCAGGCAAAGCCCGGTAGTCGGGTGGCCCGGAGATTATCGTCCCTTGATACTCGATAAAAAAAACAGGCTATATCTGTATCGATACTGGGATTATGAAAAAAAACTTTCTGAATCCATTCTCCAGCGTTCCAGAGAAGATTTACGGGATTTGGATATAACCCGTTTAACGGACAGTTTAAAGAGGCTTTTTTCACAAAATGAAGATGATGAGGTTAACCTGCAGATGGTCGCGGCATACATTGCGGCCATTAAAAGAATTTGTATTATCTCCGGTGGGCCGGGAACAGGAAAGACCTTTACCATGGCAAAGATACTTGCCCTGCTTTTGGAGTTGCACGGAAAAGAGAAGCTTAACATCTTGCTTGCCGCTCCCACGGGAAAGGCTGCGGCCCGGATTGCCGAATCAATAAAGAATGCAAAGAAAACGCTGAATAGCCCTTGGGATATTATCGAGGCAATCCCTTCGGAAGCGTATACCATACACAGAATGCTCAAAACCATCCCGGGTTCCCCGTATTTTCAACATAACCATGAAACCCCCCTAAATGCGGATGTGGTGGTGGTGGATGAAGCTTCAATGGTAGATCTTGCCCTGATGTCAAAACTCCTTTGGGCGGTTCCTTTTGATGCCAGGCTTATACTGATCGGAGACAAAGACCAGCTTGCTTCGGTTGAGACCGGTTTTGTATTGGGCGATATCTGTGACAGAAAAAATATTCACGCATTTTCGGAATGTTTTTGCAACAAATTTGAAGCGGTCACCCAACAAAAAATTGAGCTTCCGTTCAAAGAACATAAAGGGTCCCCCGGTCTTTATGACTGTATGGTTGTGTTGAAAAAGAACTATCGGTTTACCGGCGGCAGCGGGATAGGAGAACTAAGCCATGCGGTAAACCAGGGAGAGATTCATAAGGTCTTGCATCTTTTGAAAAATAAGTCCGATCAAATGTCTTGGAAAAAGATTTCACAGTCCCATGATCTGTCACGTTTCTTGGTCCAAAGCATTATCAATGGCTATTCGGATTATCTGAATACGAATGATCCTTACAGAGCCCTTGAACTGTTTAACCGGTTCAAAATATTATGTGCGGTAAAAATCGGTTCAATGGGGGTTAACGCCGTCAACCGGTTGGCGGAACAGGTGTTGAGTCGTGAGGGTTTGATAGCGCCGGACAGATCATCATCCAATCCCTGGTACAAAGGCAGACCGGTTCTGATTACCCGCAATGATTACCGCCTGAAACTTTTTAACGGGGACATGGGAATAACCCTGCCGGCTTCGGGTTCAACCGGCAAAGATCTCTATGTCTATTTTTCAGGAGAATCCGGCGAGCTTAAACGGTTTCTTCCTTACCGGCTCCCGGAACACGAAACGGGTTATGCCATGACCGTTCACAAGAGTCAGGGGTCGGAGTTTGATCATGTTCTGTTAATTCTGCCGGACCGTGATTATCCGGTTTTAACACGGGAACTGTTCTACACGGGGATATCAAGAACCAAAAAAACCGTGTCGATTTGGGCGACAGAAGATGTATTAAAAACAACCATATCCCGTAAAATCGAACGAACCTCGGGACTTAAGGATGCCCTGTGGGG
>CAZIIV010000122.1:0-8670 GCA_964539365.1 uncultured Desulfobacteraceae bacterium
TGAAAAATGATTATTGTCTATGAATTTTGATTACGTAATGCATATTTCATGAAAATAGGTAATTTTTACAAAACAGAGCCACATAAAAACAATGCAGAATTAATGATTGATATTTATAAAGCAAAAAATATAATGAAAGATATCAGTATTTATGTGAATTTTTACATTATACCCGGCGGAAATTTAATTATAAATAGTTTTAAGGAGTTATAATGAAATGTACAATATGTGATATTAAGCTATCTATCAAAACTGGCGGTGTCAAGCATGGGAATGAGTAATCTTGTTAATTCCGATGTATCGAAATTGACATCTTCGATGGCTACGGTTCTCCAGTCCTTCCGGTTCATTCCACCGTAAGTCACAAATGCTATACGCAGGCGCTCACGGTCGAGATCATCCATATTGAAAATCCGGTGACAATCGAACAAATCCCTTGCTTGCCAACGCGATAACAGTGCCGAAAGTTTGCCAGTCGCCAATTCGTGCAGGTCGAGAAGGGGAATACCCTTAGCCTGGAATTCACCTATAGGATGAGAATCGGCAAATTGAATATCCCAGAGCGGCTGCCTGAACATGAAATTAAAATCCACTTCAAGGTTGCCGGATTGCCCCGTGAAGCTCTGGTAGTTCAAACGCCACTTTCCCCGCCTGCATGTTCATCTGGCGCTCTCCTGATAGCAAATCCTTCCCGGGAAAATACCGCGTGTAGCGCCTTCTCGACATTGGGGCGATCCGCCAGCATTGCCTCTCGATCCAACGCCCCAATGTAATTGAGGTCGATATCAACGGACAATCTGGGGACATCGAAAATAAAAAGATTCAAGGCGGTGCCGCCTTTTAAAACCCATTTGTCCTTTAAATATGGATGTGCATTAAGGGCTGTCAGAAGATTTAATAAATGGAAGGTTTTTTCAACCATCTCCGCTTTGAAGCCTGTAGATGCCGCCACCGGCAATATTTCCGATGAGGAGAACTTCACAACACCTCCTCCCATGATCTATTCAGGATTTCCACCGGAATCATAAGGTTCCAGTTCTTTACCCACCGGCAGTCTTTGCGCTTCCCACGGATAAAATAGTGAGGATGTCGAGGACGCAATTTCCGCAAAGGGTCCAAATGGAAATCATCGACCATCAGACTTTCCTTGTGCTGTTCCAGAAAAAAGCCAGCCTTAGCAGCGGTGGTCGCATTTCCCAACAAGAGCACATAGGCAACTACCTGATCCACGTCGAAAAACTCAATCGACTCTAATGAGCGCCATATCTCTTCCCAATCACCGGTCAAGTCAGGTCTATCCAACACATCGACGAAGGTCCTTTCAAGGTTTGTTACCCGGATCTCCACACCGGAGTGTTTGCGAGTCGTAACACCAAACATCTCCTTACGCTTGGCCTTCAGGCTGTGTGGTACGGGAACACGTAAAAATTCGTGGGATTGAAATTTCAGCGGAAGCGATTTTTTTGCAGACGCATAACGATACAACGTGTGGAGCGCGTAGGCTTTGCCATGGTACGCCAATGCAGTATGGTATGCAAGCACAGCGTCCGGACCCATCTTGGCCGCCACTAAATAGGGGTCCACCGGATATGATTTCGAATCCGCACCCGGAGGTACCGTTGCATAGAGCCCACGGCGCACAGCTATTATTCGACCCTGTTTGCGGTAATAGGTGAGGAGCGACTTACGCGTAACCGGATTGCAGGACCCTGCTGCGGCCAGGAAATGGTCCAACTCGTCCAAAGTAAACACGGCGTGCTGCAAGAGAAATTCATTCATTTTCATTGGCGCACCCTTTTGACAATCACGCTAAATAGTAGCAATAAAATTACACTTATATCGCATATATGTCAAATAGAATCTGATGTATTTAACAAAATTGCGAGATGGTTGCAATAAAATAGCTACTTTCTATCCTGTGAGTCAAATAATGGATTGAAAATTGTTTAGGATATTCATAAGATTAAATTTCGTTTTGTTGGGCGGACAAAAGAGGAAAAGCGGACACAAATTCGGACACAAACCGCCTTATAGATGATGCCTTATTTGTCTCTGGTGATCGTCATAACTACTTGAATTTATATTATTTGGGATGGGAAGTGGAAGTCTCTCACACCGGTAACGGGGGTTCGATTCCCCCTGGGATCACCAAAAATTATTTCAATGGGTTATGGAAATTCTATAACCCATTTTTTATTCTCGAATAATCAATTTCCAACCCTATTTCCAACCACCACGATTTAAAAATTTTAAAAAAGTTCAAAAACATGTTGTAGTTTTATATACAACGTTGTATATTATGTTACAACGCACTGGGGGATCGTAAACTAATGGTGTAAATTAAAGGAGGGAGGAGAAATGGCGGCAATATACACATCTTTTGGGGAATTTTTTTCCGCAAAGCGAAAGAGTCTTGGCAAAACTCTTAGAGAATTTTGCCGTGAGAATGGTTTTGATGCCGGTAATATGAGCAGAGTTGAAAGGGGGCTTCAGACACCACCTCAAAGTAAAGAAAAAAGACGGCAATATGCTTCAGCACTTGGCATAAAGGAAGGATCAGAAGAATGGTTGGAGTTTTGTGATTTAGCCACCATCAGTGCAGGCAAAATTCCTGATAGTATTGTTTCCGACAAAGAATTGATGGCCGAGGTGCCAATTCTCCTTAGGTCGATAAAAAAAGAAGGTATTGAAAAAGAAAAGATTCAGAACCTATTGGAAGCATTGAAAAAGGAACTTAGATGACATTTGACGTACCGTATCTAACCTATGAAAATGTTCGTGAATATACAAAAACTTTTCTCGAAAAGTATCATCCGTCATTACAGATACCGATTCCAATTGAGTGGATAATTGAATTTGGTTTGGGCCTGCATATACATCCTATTCCCAATTTATATAGGATATTCAGACAAAATGGTTTTTTAGGTCTTGGACGAAAGGTCATTTATGTTGATGAATATCAGTATGATAATTTTGTGGAAAAGTACAGATTCACTCTTGCACATGAGGTGGGTCATTTTGTTATGCATGAGGCTGTATATAAAGAGCTTTCTTTTGAATCTCAACAACAATATATCGAGTGGCTGATATCCAGGCCACGTAACTCATTGCATTGGTTTGAGGAACAAGCCAACTGGTTTGCAGGTCAAGTATTAGTCCCTTTAGAGCGACTTAAAGAATGTTGTGTCAGTTTTCTAGAGGAAAACCGTGAGCAATTCTCAAACCGTGAACAACTTTCTCCTGAGTTTTGGTCTTATGCCTCAAATGATTTGGCAGAATTTTTTGAAGTGAGTCCGATAACTGTTGAAATTAGAATCAGGAGAGAAGGCCTTTTAGAAGAATATAAAGATTACTACCAAAAATAATTTAAAATATACCGACCTCATAAAATAGACTCTCCTTAAAAAATAATATCCCTTTGAGTTCAGTCCAGGAAACCGGATAGAGATTTCGGAGCCTGGCTCCGGCAGCTAATCTTGGGCTTTGATCTAAAGCTGAAAGTTATTGATTTTGGCAGGACTTAATCTTTCGGCGGTATCTTTATCCTTAGTTTTCCGCCTGTGGGTGTAGGCTATCCAGCCACTCCTCCAAGTTCCAGCCCTTATCTTACTTACCAGAGTCCTTCGGCTACCCTTTCTGAATTAAAAATTATCGATCTTAGATGAATTTTAGCAAGCTCTGAAATCAATCGGAATGCATGGCAGGTTTCCACCGGAATCGGTGGTCGTACTCACTCCGACCCCACCTTTAATATCTCCCTAAGCTAAGCGACTTATAAAATAAAAAAATCAACTGAAGGTAACTTACTGGTAAGCCGTCAGGATCATCCGATCAATTTTGCTTCTATTCCAAGTTTTGCAGCAGATTCCGCTAATTGATTATCAGCCGTAATCAACGCTGTGTCAGAGACAGCGGAAACAGCCAAATGGAGGGCATCCAAGGTTCGCAAGGGAGTGGAAAATCGTGAAATCCAGCTTCTTGCCAACCGATAATGTCTTGAATCCAGTATAAGGTAAGTATACATTGAAGCGTCAATATGGGATTGAAACTCATCCAGAATTCTGAGCCCATTATTTTCAGATAACGTTTTTTCTCTCACCTTGCGCGAAACTGCGGATGCCAGTTCAACTTCCGTTAATTGGCTGATTGCCGGTCGGCGCTCTGATAAGATATAATTTTCAGCCATGTCACTGATAGGTTCCGGGCAATAATAGGCTGCCAACACGCTGGTATCTATATAGTACATTAATACCGTTCCTGTTCTCGCAAATCAACAATGGTTCGACTTAGGGATTTTTCTAAAGACCGAATGGATGATCTGAACTTTTTCAGGCTTGGCAAATCCCCACCCTGTTTTGTTGGGACAAGCTTGGCAATTATATTTCCCCGCCGAGTGATGACAATCTCTTCTCCGGTTTCAACCCTGTTCAACAGGGAGCTTAAATTTTTTCGGGCTTCTTTGATATTTACGGTCTGCATTCTAATATTCCTCATCCATTTAAATGTACACTACATATGTACACCTAAAAATGCGCCATGTCAATAAAAATATATATAACCTTTTGGACAAAGGCGGTTTGAGGATTTTTACTTTGGGCTTGGTGTCAAATCTTGAATAGTGAATAATAAATTGACATAAATAATCAGTTTCTGTAAAAGACCATATTATGGGCAGAGCATGGCGAATTGAATATGAAGGCGCATTGTACCATATTTTGTCCCGGGGCAATGAGCAGAAGGACATTTTCTATGACGATCAAGATCACTTATTGTTTTTAGACACAATTGGCGAGATGTCCGAACGTTTTGAGATGGATGTTTTTGCCTATGTGTTAATGGGAAATCACTACCATCTTTTGTTAAAGACGAATCGTGCCAATCTTTCCAAGAGCATGCAGTGGTTAGGGGTAACGTACACCCGGCGGTTTAACTTGCGGCACTTTCGTTCCGGACATTTATTCCAGGGCAGGTTCAAGAGTATCATTGTTCAAAATGATGCCTATTTGATGAGGCTGTCTTGCTACATTCATCGCAATCCACTTAGGGCTGGTATCGCTAAACGCTTGGCAGATTATCGCTGGAGCAGTTATAAAGCCTATGCCTATGGCGATAAAGCCTCTGAATGGCTTATAACAACGCCGATATTTTCCCAATTCAAAGCAAGGGATAAACACAAAGCCTACAGGGAAAAAGTTCAACGTTATGCCGAGGAGGAGAAAAAACTGTGGGAAGATTTGCGTCATGGAATGATTATAGGGTCAAAGAATTTTGTCAACAAAATCCGTAGCACATATTTGCCGGAAAAACCACATAAAGAGATTCCTCAACAACGCGATTTAGCCAAAGGTGTCGATCCTGTTGTCAAGTTAAAGGAAGCAGCGAGGATTCTTGATTGTGACCTTGATCATTTCAGGCAGGTGCCAAGAATAACAAAAGCTGAAATAGATAACCGCGATTTATTGGTGTTTTCTGTTTGGAAGACAGGTCTGTTGACAAACGAAAAAATCGGTCGTTTATTTGGAATGACGTATTCCTCGATCAGCCATATCGTAAAGGCGGTAAGGTTAAGAATGGAGGAAGAACGCGACTTAAAAGAAAAATTCAGTCAAATTTATTCACTATTCAAGATTTGACACCATCACTGCTCTTCATCATAAGCAATGCACGATCAATAGCGGGGACAAGTTCCGACAGATCGTTTTTCAGTATGTAGTCATGTGCACCCGCCTCCATAATCGCAACCGCATTTTCATATACAATCGCACCGGATACAATAATGAATGGCAAATCGAGTTTCTTTTCCTGGTATATATTAAACGCCTCAGATGCACTAAAACCGGGCATGGAATTGTCGCATAGGATAACATCCCATGTTTGTTTTTCCAAGGCCTTACGCATGGCTTCTGGCGTATCAACCTGATCGTAAGTCGGCCTATACCCTTCTTTCTTTAATTGGCGTACAAGCAGCAAGGCGTCATCTTCAGAGTCTTCAACGATCAATACGCGAATTGGTTTATTCATAAACTCTTGATCCTGTGGAGGGGATTCGTTCAAAACCAGCCAGTACTGATCCAATTGGCGAATAATTTCATCAAATTGTTCGGGGTCTTCTGGCTTACGGATAAAACTATTGACCCCCAACTGGTAATAATCAGTTAAATCCCGATCATCCTCGGATGAAATAAAAGCAACCAAAGGAAACAATTTCGTCCGTTTATTATGGTGCAGATGCCTTAATACTTCGAGGGCATCTATTTTTTGAAGATTCAAATCCAACAAAATAACATGGGGTGTCATGATCGAATCACGGTCCGCATAATTCCCAGAACCAAACAGATAGTCAAGCGCTTCCGACCCATCCCTCGCAACCACCACTTTGTTGACAATATTATTTTTTTGAAATGCACCAAGTACCAACCGTTCATCGTCGGAGTTGTCTGTAACCAGCATGATTATTTTCTCATCTTTTGTGCTTCTTCTATCCTCACCGCCACGTCTCTCAGGGCCCTTGTAGTTAGGATCATCTTCCTGCCTGCGGTCATAATCCTCAATCATGATTCTATCCATAATTCTATTCCGGCGGTCCTTATTATTTTGCCAAACATAAATTTTGTTCTCGTTTTTCATGCAGCTGCCTTTCTAAATAATTTTTCATGGTAATCATTTTGATTTCACTGGGTTCACATCAATCAAACCGTGGCAACATCCCAATCAAATACAAAAATGTGCCTAAGGCGATAATAGCAAGGGTAGCAATTAAATAAGTTAAAATAAGTTTATTGCGCTGCTTGCGGGTTTTCTTAATACTTTCTGCTGCTAATTTTCTCTGTATTTCTATAAACATTTCATCTGTATACCCACACCTTATGCAATGGGCTGAGAGTCCATCGTTTCTCTGACCACACTCAGGACACTTCCAAGGTTCAATGGTCATTTCTTCTGCCAGAACAACTTCTCCGGTTTCAAAGAACTCGATGCCAGTTTGAAACATTCCGGAATCGTTTGTATTGCAATAAACGACTCTACCCTTAACACGGAGAGATTTATTTTTTATATCGATAGTCAATAGCAAAATATCCTGCCATTCAAACGACTCAGAAGTTTCTATAAGGATTCCTCCGTTACTGACGTTTACGGCTTTTCCCTTTCCCTCCTTTATTCGATTTCCATTATCATCTATACATACATAAGATATAGGGTCGTTTGTTTTGAATTTCGGATGTTTTCTTCGCTCTGTAAATCTCATGTTTCTATTCCTTCTTATTAACTGGACCTCTCATTACCCATAAAGCAAAAATCGTGCAAGGTTTAAAATTTTATTTAAAAATGTGATAATATTTAGATACCGACCGCTCTTTATATAAATTTTTGCCTGATCCAGAGTCGCTTCTGACCCCACATCTTGTGTTTTTCATCACCCATTCACTTCGGCTTTCCGGCCAATATTCCCTGCCCAAGTCGATATGTGTAATTAAATTGAGATCCGGCTTAAGAAATCACGGATTGACTTATTTACTTCGTGTGGTTTTTCAATTGGGGAAAGATGACCGGCATCTTCTATATTTACCAGCTCAGCGTTTTTTAGATTCTTTTCTAAATAAATTCCGTATGTAAGAGGTGTTACATTATCATCGTTTCCAGTCAGCACCAAAACCGGAACTTCAATTAAGCTAAGTTTTTCCGTCACATCGAAACTATCACATGCTTTAAAATCACCTAAGACAACATCGGGCCGGCATTTTGAACATGCTTCAATTACCCCCCGAAGTTTTTCAACGTCGCTTTTAATTGAAATGGCGGAAACACAAAGCATTTCAACGAAATCGCTATAGTTTTTTTGGACTGTTTGAAAGATTAAGGGCATCACTTTAATTTGTGCACCGGTATTAATGAGAATACCCGCAGGAAAACGATCTCTGTTATTTATCAGAAGATG
The DNA here is from genome assembly GCA_964539365.1 of uncultured Desulfobacteraceae bacterium. Taxonomy (GTDB): domain Bacteria; phylum Desulfobacterota; class Desulfobacteria; order Desulfobacterales; family UBA11574; genus S5133MH16. The sequence continues at coordinate 7,937 of CAZIIV010000122.1, forward strand.
CTGAGTAATAGCACCACCCATACTCAACCCGCAAGGAACAGGTCGAGGCACCTCTATTAGATCTATAAAATCCATAACAGACTGAGCATAATCAGAGATACTTTCTTTGCCAGGACTTTGACTTACACCATGACCCGGAAGATCCATTGCAACCGTATTTGCAAAATCTCTAAGGTTCTTTACTTGTGATTCCCAAAAAATGCCGGCTAAAGCTGCTCCATGAATGAAAACCAGTGTAGGCTTGTCTGGATCGAGAGGCCAGTGGCCTGAAATAAACCAGATCCCTCCTATTTTTCGATACTCCATGATAAAATCCCATATACTGATGTTGTTACTGGATAAAAAAAGATAAGGTTGCTCATGATGATTACATGCCTGCATCACCGTATATCATATTAATGTCATAAGCGATTTTTTTATAAACCGGAAGTTTTTAGAATTCGAAAACAGCCGGATGCTTCAGCTGCTTTGAATCATATCCACAAAACTTTTTAACACCAATTCCTGTGTCTGGCTCTCTATTTTAAACGCCACACCGATACCATCCTCCTGAACACGTATAATTTCACCGCTGATTCTAAAAGGTTTCTGTTTGTCCGGGGACATGAAGGTCATCAAAATTGGTTGGCCCACTGAAAATTTTTGAGAAGTTTTGATGAATACACCGCTTGCACTTATGTCTTGAATGAAATCCCGATAATACCGGTCCCCCACAGTGTAATCTGTTATGGTTA
>CAZIIV010000123.1:0-4919 GCA_964539365.1 uncultured Desulfobacteraceae bacterium
TTGTTAATAGCTTTCCAAGACTTTTTGGTGTCAGGTTTCAGGTGTCAGGTTTCAGGGGACATGTAGGTTTCAGGTTTCAGGTTTCAGGTGTCAGGAATGATGAACAGAGGCGCTGACACCTGACACCTGATTGCAAGGCTTTCGCTCAAAAAATGAATAAGTTAATGGAGCGGTTGAATTAAAAAAAACTCCCCCACTCCTCATTTATCTTGTGTATCAAATTCCCGATTCATCCGTGCAATATAACCTTGATCCGCAAAGCTGAAGTACCGGTTGTCTCCGATGATCAAATGTTCGTGAACGGTAATACCGATTGCTCTGCATGCAAAAATTAACTGGCGTGTGATGGAGATATCTTCCGGAGACGGATCCGGATCGCCGGAAGGATGATTGTGGGCAAAAATAAGAGCGGCGGCATGATGGTTAAGGGCTGCAAGGATTACTTCTCTCGGGTAAACCGAACTTGCAGTCAACGTTCCTTCAAACAGGATTTCCGTGGCAAGAACCCTGTTTTTGGCATCAAGAAAAAGAACCGTGAAGCACTCACGACGTTTCTCTCTTATACCGTGATAAAGATAATCAAAAAGCTCTTTGGAGTTGTTCAAGGGGTCTTTATGAATTAACCGTTTTTCAAGATAACGATCTGCGACCGCTTTTATAAGCTTGATCCCCAACAAATTTTTAGGGCCAATCCCGGGCACTTCACATAGTGCGGCCGGTGACGCTTCGAGCACCCCCTGCAGGGTTTTAAATCGTTTCAGTGAAGCCTTGGCAGCCGCCTTGCAGTCTTTTCGAGGGGTGGCAAGGGCTAGGAGCAATTCAATGACTTCATAGTCATGGAAGCCGGACAGGCCTGAAGTAAGAAATTTTTTCCTCAGCCTTTCCCGATGTCCTTTCCCCTTGTGCGGTCCGACGCGTTTCATTTCGGACTGCCCGTCGAAAATCGCATCTTTTTTCATAAGCCAATTCAGTTAGGGGCTTCGCCCCAATTGGAATAATGGAATGATGGAGTAATGGAACAATGGGTTTGAAAGGGTTTTTTCCAATTATAATGTTTTACTTCCGCCTTTATCCCCAATATTCCAGCATTCCAGCATTCCATTCTTCCCATCTGATGAAATAAACAGGTTCACATTAATAAACCTGTATTTCCATTAAGTTGTAGAATTTCCGAGACGTTTAACTAAGATCGAGTTCATGTTTAAGGTCGCGGGTCATCAGACGGTGTACAGCCTGTTCGGGAGAAACATCGTTATAAAGAATATGGTAGACTTCGTGGGAAATGGGCATGTCTACACCAAGCCCGCGTGACAGGTTATACACTGATTTGGCTGTTTTGACGCCCTCGGCAACCATTCGCATTTCGGACAGAATATCGCTCAGCTTCATGCCCACCCCGATCTTTTTTCCCACGGTATGGTTCCTGCTGATATTTCCGGTACAGGTCAACACCAGATCCCCGACACCGGCGATCCCGGCAAAAGTACGCGGGTCGGCGCCAAGCTTTACTCCCAGCCGACGCATTTCCGTCAGTCCCCTGGTAATCAGGGCCGCACGTGTATTTAAGCCCAGTCCAAGACCATCCATAATCCCGGCGGCGATGGCAATAACATTTTTTACGGCCCCTCCCAGTTCAAGACCGATCATGTCATTGTTGGTATACACCCTGAAATACGGGGTTGCAAACAGGTGCTGGATATAGGCGGCTGTTTTCTGGTCTTTTGATCCCGCAGCGATAACCGTGGGAAGTTTGTTCGCGACCTCCCGTGCAAAACTCGGACCCGAGAGAACTCCAAAACAGTTTTCCCCAACTTCAGGGAGCGTCTCTTTGAGCACACCGGACATGGTCAGATGGGTCTTGTTCTCGATACCTTTGGAAGCCGACACAATAATGGTGCCGGGCGAAATATGTCCGCGAATTTTTTGAGCCGTCTCCCTCATAATATGAGAAGGAACAACAATCAGTACTATATTTTTTTTTGATATCACTTCGTAAATATCATTGGATGGAAAAATGTTTGCAGAAAGTTGAAAACCGGGAAGAAAGACTTTGTTTTCCCGGTACTCCTGAATCTGTTCTTTTACTTCCTTTTCAAATACCCACAAATCAACCTTAAAACCTTTTAAAGCCAAAAGATCGGCAAGAGCCGTACCCCAGCTTCCGGCGCCCACAACACCGATCTTTACGGCATGAACATCTATTTGATTTTTCACTGGTGATTCACCTCAACTGTAAATGATCGTATCCGTTCATGGGTTCAGGGTTCAACGTTCAGGGTTAAGGACAAAAAAAGCAATGAAGATCCGAAGTCATCGTTACAAATGTTCATTTTTCCAAGTATTTGCCAATTTGGCTTCAAATTTTGGATTAGGCCTAACGAAACTGACGCTTTTCTCGTAAATATGCATCCCAAATGTAGCCCGTGGACGAGAATGGAACCTTGAACCCCTGAACCTTTGAACCGTGAACGGTTACAAATGATCTTCCTTTTCCGCGAGCCTTGCAACACCCGCAACTTTTTCTTCGGGTGACATCCCAATAAGCCTTACCCCCTGGGTGTTACGGCTGATCACGGAAATTTGTTTCACAGACATACGTATCAGCTTCCCGGTGTCGGCCATTATCATCAAGTCATCGTCGTCATGGACCAGAAGTATTGCCACCACCTGTCCGTTTCGCTCACTTGTTTTAATAGTAATAACGCCTTTTCCCCCGCGTCTCTGGAGAGGATACTCATCTATTGAAGTTCTTTTCCCGTATCCTTTTTCCGTTGCCGCAAACAGGGTCTGGCCATGGCTTAGAACCTCCATGCCCACAATTCTGTCCCCTTTTGCAAGTCTCAACCCGTGGACGCCCCTTGCGACACGGCCGCTCGGTCGAACGTCGGACTCGTGAAACCGGATGGATTTGCCCATGGCAGAACCTAAAAAGATATTTTGAGTTCCGTCTGTTATCCTTGCCGCAATCAATTCGTCATCCGGAACCAGACTTAAAGCGATGATCCCCCCGGATCTGGGTCTGGAAAACGCCATAAGATCCGTCTTTTTGACCAGTCCGCTTCGGGTGGCCATAATAACGTAATAGCCCGGCTCAAATGCCGGAACAGCCAGCACGGTGGTCAGTTTTTCATCATTTCCCAGATTAAGAAGATTAACAATGGCCTTTCCTCGGCTCATGCGGCCGGCCTGGGGAATATCGTACACCTTACACCAGTAAACCCTTCCCTGGTTTGTGAAAAACAGAAACATATGGTGGGTGGATGCCACAAAAAGACATGAAATAAAATCGTCATCCTTAACCCCCATAGCGGTCTTTCCTTTGCCGCCGCGCTGCTGTTTCCGGTAGAGGGTAATGGGATTCCGTTTTATATAACCCTTTTTTGAAATGGTGACAACCATGTCCTCTTCAACAATCATATCCTCAATGGTTATCTCTTTGGTTGATTCGACAATTTCAGTCCGGCGATCATCTCCATATTCTTGCTGTATTTGTGTCAGTTCGTCCTTGATAATATTTCTTACAAGCCGATCACTGCCTAAAATCTCTCTGTACCAGGCGATATCCTTGAGCGTACTCTTGTATTCCTCCAGAATTTTTTCCTGTTCCAAACCCGTAAGCCGCTGCAGACGCATATCCAGTATGGCCTGGGCCTGTATTTCCGTCAGATTGTATGTTTTAACCAGGCCCTGTTTGGCTTGGTCCGGCGATTTGGATTCGCGAATCAGAAATACGACATCATCGAGATTTTCAAGGGCAATTTTTAAGCCTTCCAGAATATGAGCCCGCGCTTCAGCCTTTTCCAAATCATACCGGGTCCGCCGGATAATAATCTCCCTGCGGTGAAGAATGAAATGTTCAAGAATCTTTTTTAAAGAAAGTTGTTGGGGCTGGTTGTTCACAATGGCAAGAAAAATGATGCCAAAGCTATTCTCCATCTGCGTGTGCTTATAAAGCTGATTGATAATCACCTCAGCAAACTGGTCTTTTTTCAGCCCCACCGCAATCCGCATACCTTCCCGGTCCGACTCGTCCCTTATATATCGTATCCCTTCGAGGTGCTTATTCTTTATCAGGTCCGCGATTTTTTCAATAAGTTTTGCCTTGTTCACCTGATAGGGAAGCTCGGTGATCACGATGGTATCAATTCCCGTACGTTTGTCTTTCTCGACTACGGCTCTCGCCCTGATTCGGATGATCCCCCGACCGGTTGTATATGCTTCATGAATTCCATTGGTGCCGTAGATAATGCCGGCCGTAGGAAAGTCAGGACCGGGGATATACTGTAAAAGATCCCGAGAAGTTAAATCAGGATTATCTATGACTGCCTTTGTGGCTTCAATGATTTCAAAAAGATTGTGGGGCGGAATGTTGGTGGCCATACCCACGGCAATGCCCGAAGAACCGTTTACCAAAAGGTTGGGAATTTTGGCGGGAAGCACACAAGGTTCTGACAAAGAGTCATCATAATTCGGCACAAACTCAACGGTTTCCTTGTCCAGATCCTCCATCATCTCATGGGCGATACGCGTCATTCTGATTTCTGTATATCTCATTGCCGCCGCAGGATCGCCGTCAACGGAACCAAAATTTCCCTGGCCGTCAACAAGGGGATACCTTAAAGAAAAATCCTGGGCCATCCGAACAATCGTATCATAAACCGCGGTATCGCCATGGGGATGATATTTACCGATAACATCACCGACAATGCGAGCGGATTTTTTATACGCTTTGTTCCAATCATTCTTCAACTCCCGCATCGCATATAGGATGCGTCGGTGAACGGGCTTCAAACCGTCGCGCACTTCCGGGAGCGCCCTTCCGATGATGACACTCATGGCATAATCGAGATACGACTTTTTCATCTCGCTCTCGATACTGATCTGTTCAGACTTTTCTGTATTCAACATATTAAACACCC
>CAZIIV010000123.1:5019-8620 GCA_964539365.1 uncultured Desulfobacteraceae bacterium
ACCAGTTTTTGATAACTGGTGTAATAAATATCGGTTAATGTTAAAAAAGCAGTGACAATCAGAGGACCGTAAATAATCCCCAGAATTCCGAACAGTCTTAATCCTCCGATAATTGAGAGAAAAACAAGGAGCGTATGCATTTTAACCCGTTGACCCACAAGTGCGGGTTTTAACAAATATTCGATTCCGCCGGAAAGTAAAATATAAAAAGCGACAAAAAATATCCCTGATGCGATTCGCATTTTTAAAAATAAATATATCGCCACAGGAATAAATACGGCTCCGATTCCTATAATGGGAAGAAACGCGAGCAGGCCCATTATAACGCCCCATAAAAACGGAGACTTAAAATTGAAAAGAAAAAAAACAACCCCTCCCGCAACCCCCTGAATTAAACCGCAAAACCCATTGCCGATAAGAATGGCGCCGGCCATGTCCTTAAATTTTTGAATCAGTTTTTCGTCCTGCTCCCTCGGCAGTGGAGAAAGATCAATGATAAATCCGATCAGTTTGTCCCCGTCAATTAGAAGATAATAGATTATAAGGAGCATAAAAAAGAAATATACGAAAAATTTCAGCACATTCGAGGCAATAGAGCTGGCCTGCTGAAAAAGAAAGAGTCCAACGAATTTTCCCAGTTCTGAAATTGCCTTATTTAATTCTTCACCGGTTATTTCCACGTTAAAACCGGAAAGGAGAAGGTTTGCTCTTTCAAGAACCCTGCTGCTTTCAAATAGTGGCTTGATCTGTTCGCTGATTGCACCGGCCTTTCCCATAAGATACAGGCCGTAAGCCTCTTTTGACAAAATGCCTACAAAAAAAACCGTCGGAATAAACAGGATAAAAAATATAAACGAACAGGTTAGCAGCGATGCAGCCAGAGAATTTATTTTTTTGGCTAAAAAATCATAAACCGGTTTGAAAATGCCGGTTACAACAGCGGCAATCACAATTACTGATATAAAAGGCCACAACAGCCGTCCAAGAAAAACAGCTGAGACAAGAAAAAGGGTTAAAAAAAACCACAGAATAATATTAGGAGAAGTTCTATCCGGCATAGATCATCCAATTAAAAATACAGCAACCTGATTCTGCCATCATAATGGAAGAATGGAATGCCCGCTCGTGTCCCGAGCCGCCTCGCCTTGTCCGTCTGCCTCACGAGATCTTGGCAAGCGGTCAGGCTTGGCAGGCGGGCGAACTTAATGGCAGGCGGAGCGGACCCCCTTGGTTCTGATGGAGGCGATGCTGTTATAGCCGATAAAGATATTGCGTAAAAATGAGGGAAGGTGTTTTACTTACTCGCAAATCCGCCAGCCACAAATAAAAGAAGGGTTTCATAAACGAAAACCGGGACATAGCTATCAAATACCCCATAAACAATTCCGCCGCCAATGACGGTTGGCACCGCACAAACAACCAGGATACCCAACCTTCTGCTGATGTTCATCTATGTAAATCTCCTCTAAGTATAAACTTCTCGGAAAACTCTTAATCCAAGACAATAAGGTTTAAAAGACAATAAATTGATAATATTAGGATTTCCTTTTATATTAAATCCTTCGCCCGACCTTGTAAAAAACCGCAACGCAATTTTTCAATTCTTAACAATATCATTTAATTAAGTAAAGAAAAAACAGACAACCCTCCTTATTTTTTAGCATTACCCTAAAGGGTTGACGATCATGGGAGTTTTTAATAAAATATAAATAATATTTTTAACAGAAACCAAACCTTGATGAACTCGGAAAAAGTCCGATTTAGACGGTTTCGTAAAAAGTTCAAATTCAAGGCGTGCAAATTTTGTAATTATGAAGCGTACTTGTCGTACGTTGAATGATTGCGGAATGCAGCACAACGCAGAAGTTGGACTTTTTACGAAACCGTCAAACCTTTGCAACATGTGCCTGATTATATTCTCCTATGATATGCACCCCCGTTACCGGTTGATATTTGCTGCAAACCGGGACGAATATTACAATCGGCCCACAGCACCGCTTTGTTTTTGGGATGATGCGCCGGACATTCTTGCCGGACGTGATTTAAAGCATAACGGAACGTGGCTCGGGCTCACCCGGACCGGACGAATTGCGGCCATCACCAATTTCAGAGAACCGGATTTTCAGATTGCAAATGCGCCTTCCCGTGGTCATCTTGTCAGCAATTTTCTGGCTTCAAAAGAATCTCCCAAAACCTATTTAGAACACGTGAAATCTATGGGAAACAGATACAACGGATTTAATATTTTTATCGGAGACAGGGCCGAGCTGTTTTATTATTCAAACCGGAAAAACCACATCGAGAAACTAACCCCCGGCGTATACGGTGTGAGCAACCGCTTTCTTGACACGCCATGGCCAAAGGTTGCCAAAGGAAAGGCTGGTCTTAATAAACTTCTTGATAATACTGATGAAATTGACCCTGAAGACCTGTTCGACATTCTCAAGGACAGTGCTTATCCGCCGGACAGCGAACTCCCCGATACCGGCGTGCGCCTCGGTTGGGAACGGATTCTTTCCCCGTTGTTCATCACCAGCGAATTCTACGGAACCCGTTCATCCTCAGTGGTTTTAATGGAACGGTCTGATAGGGTAACATTTTTAGAACGCACATTTATTTCGGATTCCGGGGTATCCAAAGAGGAAAAAACTCGAAAATATAGCTTTGATATAATCTAAAAAAAATTAGGATAAAACCCCTTGACAAACCCACTCTACCTGCTTAAATTTATATACTATGTTCTTTCTCATTTTTAACCCAAATGACCTTTTTATGGGGGCGAAACGGCTTCGACGGGGATAAAGAAGCATCGGCTGCATACCAAGCTCCTGTCTGCTTGTAAAAAAGGCGGGGACTTAAACATAATCGCAGACGATTATAACTACGCTTTAGCCGCTTAAGGCTAACGTCCTGCCGGATTATTCCTGCGCATCCGGCGAGGACGTCGACGAGCAGGATAGCCGGTCCCAATGTCCCGTTAACGGATCGGTGATATTTTTACGGGATAGCCTGTCAAGCATCTTGCCTGGAGGAGACTTGACAAGGCGAAAGCCAAATTTCAGGATATGTATGTAGACGCCCATGCGGAATGTTCGCGGACGCGGGTTCGACTCCCGCCGCCTCCACCATAGATCTTATAAAATCAAATAGTTATATCAAAATATATTGCAGTTGTACCATCCATCCCACCATAAAAAAAACGGCCCTTAAAAGATTGAGTGCCTCGAATCGGTTTAAGACCATTATGTTTTTGCTTTCTTACCTTAACAAAATTATTCTTTAAAAAATAATTATTTATACCCAATAACCTAAAGTAACAAATAAAAAAGGCTTACAAGTATATTTAATAACTTGTAAGCCTTTCTGGTTATATGGAGGCGGAAAACGCTTTCAACTGATGAATAATAACCATAGCGGCTTATTCAACAGGAATGTTTTCCGCAAGTCTCAGGGATATGATTTTATATCTTATTTTCGGTATACGGGTTATCTGCCAGGAATATACCTTCCGATTCCAACAATAAGTTTTCTACCGAATTTTGGATGGTTTCGATCCGGCGTTTTTCCCGGTCCCCGAACTCTTCCCATCTTCTGAAAACCT
>CAZIIV010000124.1:0-6717 GCA_964539365.1 uncultured Desulfobacteraceae bacterium
GTTTCCTGACACCTGAAACCTGACACCTACATATCCCCTGAAACCTGACACCTGACACCTGAAACCTGACACCTACATATCCCCTGAAACCTGACACCTGAAACCAAAAAGTCCTGGATAGCAATTAACAAACTGGTAATGCACCCTCCTTCCCTTTCCCCTGGAGCACCTCATGTAACACTTTGCTCAAGGACCGGGATTCGAACGGTTTGGGCATCATGCCCTTAAAACCGTATTCCTGGAAATTCGACAAAACCGGGTCATCCGAGTAACCGCTGGAAACAATGGCCTTTACTTCAAGATCTATGTCCACCAATTTCTTAATCGCTTCTTTGCCCCCCATTCCACCGGGGACGGTCAGATCCAGGATAACGGCATCATAAGGTGTTTCGGATTCTTTGGCTTCTTTAACCATCCGAACCGCTTCAGTGCCATCCTTTGCAAATTCTGATTCATAGCCTAATTTTTCCAACATCCTCCCGACTATTTTCCGTAATGGTGCTTCATCATCCATCACCAGAATTCGACCCCGGCCTTTTATTATCCGGGCTACTTCATTTTCGGGCACTGCTTTTTCAGAGGCGGGCAGATAGATATGAAATGTCGTACCAATCTCCGGGCGGGATTCTACGGTGATATGTCCGTCGTGCTTCTTGATGATGGAATAGGTTGTGGCAAGCCCGAGACCGTTCCCTTCCTGCTTGGTCGTAAAATAAGGATCAAATACCTTTGAAAGGTGCTTTTCCGCGATTCCTACTCCTTGATCTTTAATGGATATCCTGATGTATCTGCCCGATTTGAGGGGTAGCCCATCTCCACTATCTATTATTAGATTCTCTGCTGTGACCTGAATGATCCCCCCCGTTGGCATGGCCTGGTTTGCATTGATCACAATATTATTGATGACCTGACTGATCTGACCAATATCAACCTCAGCCGGAAAGAGGTCTTCTGCCATCGAAAGTTTGCATCTGGATTTTGAGCCTCGCAGCACAAAGAAAGGCGATTCTTTTAGGATATCTTTGATTGAGGCGATCTCTTTTAACGGCGCTCCCCCTTTGGCAAAGGTCAACAACTGCTTGGTCAGTGTCTGCGCCCTTATTGAAGCCTTCTCGGCTTCGATTAACAGGTCAAACATCTCATCCTCTGGCCTTGCCTGCATCCTGGCCATTGAAACATTGCCGAGAATCGTTGTCAGAATATTGTTGAAATCATGGGCGATGCCACCTGCAAGTATTCCCACGGATTCGAGTTTTTGAGACCTTAAAAGCTCTTCTTCCATTTTCTTTCGTTCGGTAATGTCTTGATTTACGCCATAGGTCTTGACCGTCTTGCCCTGGGCGTCCTTGACGATGAAAAACCGAACGGCGATATGGCCAATCGTGCCATCGGCTAAAAGCATCCGGTGTTCCAGTTGTCGGCTAAAATGGGGATCGGTTGCTTCAATGGTTTTCCTATTTTCTTCTTCGACAACATGCATGTCGTCAGGATGGACAAAGCGCCTGGCGTATTCAGCCGATGACATTGTATATGCGCCGACTTGCTTGGCCGTGGTGCGAAAGATTTTGTAGAAATGGTCATTGAACGTGAAGAGGTCTTTGGCGACATCATATTCCCAATGGCCGAGATGGGCCATTTCCATAGCGTTGGACAACTGCGCCTGCAGCTTCTTCCGCTCCTCCTCCGTCCGCACCTGCTCAGTGATGTCCTCATAGGTACCAAGGACACCTGTAATGTTGCCATCCTTGTCTCGCACTGGCACCTTGTTGGTCCTAGCCCATGCCCGGATACCATCGGCTCGAAGATAAGACTCGATAATGCCGTATTCTGGAATGCCTGATTCTATAATCCTCCTGTCGTCTTCCCGAAATGCATCTGACTGCTCTTTCCCCCACGTTAGATCGTAGTCGCTTTTTCCTATAACCTCCTCCGAGGACTTTAGTCCTGTCACCTCCAGCCATGTGCGGTTGCCGCCGAGATAAATTAAATTGCGATTTTTCCAAAAGACTGCAGATGGGATTGAGTCCAATACAGTCTTCAGCATATTCCGTGACTTTCGAAGTGATTCCTCGGTTCTAATGCGTTGCTCTATTTCTTCTCTTAAATGCTCATTTGATTGGGATAGCTCTTCAGTCCGTTCTTTTATCCGTTTCTCTAAAAGATCTGTGTTTAAGCGTAAGTTCTCTAACATCCTGTTAAAGGATGTAGTCAGATCATATAACTCTCTTCCGGCGGGCAGGGGAATCGTTTCACCAAGATGCTCGCTGCCTGTAGAAATGAGTATGGCTTTTTCACGAATGGCATCTAATGGACTGAACACCCATTTCCTGCTACCATAATAATGAGCTATAAAAAGAAGCCCGAAAAGGACCAATAGTAGTCCGGACAGCTCGAAAGAACACCGGTTGGCGGATGCATAGGCGGCAGAAAGCGGGATTCGGATGGATATAGCTTGAACCACGTCGCCGACCTTTCGATGAAAACTGCGTTCCGACCCATAGATGTCAATCAAACCCTTGGGCGCATTTTGGGGATCGCTGTGGCAGCGCAGGCACGATTCTTCCATAGTTTCTCCGCGTCTCAAAACGGCGAGGTAGGGTCTGCCGGCTAAATAGCGGATGCTCGAATGGGAAACCAGATCCGCTTTTTCCGCCAATTTTTTCAGGAATTCCCTTTCATAGTCATCGGCTTCGTTTTCAGGGCTTCGGGCGTTAATGGCGCACTCCTTGTAGTAAAAATCCTTTCTCTTTGACTGATTGGTGTGTTTATCCATCTCCCTTACGGCATACGTGGACGACATCCAAGTCGGTTCAAAATAATCTTTTGGACGGAAGTGTTCGGTGAATTGGAACATTTTTGGTTTTAATTGATGACTGAAATAGGTGTGTATCGCCAACCTGTTATCCAAAATCTCCAGGGCTTTGGATTCGGCTTCGACCAGGGCTTGGCGCTTCATATAAAAGTTGACTATGGCGATCAAGATGACACATGCAATAAGAAAAAAAATGCCGATGAAAAGCGAAAAACGGGTACTGATCTTTATGTTTTTTTTATCATCCGTCATGAAACATCTCTCCTCTTATGATGGTCTTTCAGGAATGATTAAAAGAATCTAACTTGGAGAATATTTTCGATTTGGCATCACCGAATACGACTTGCCATAATCCCTGATTCTAGAATTTTTTGAATTCCAAAGGCAATGTTCACTAATTGACAAATCAAGTGAGTGAAGGATTTTTGCATGATCATGCATCAAATCTTCAATAAAACAAATTTTGATTTATTCCGGTATCTTGAACAAAATCGGCTTTATAATACTCATTTTTCGAATCTATCCCGCTTGTGGGTGTGAATCACGGCTGTTGCAATATGAAAATTCATGGTTGTCTGCGCTACGTATTTAGCTTTGGGGAAAAGGTGTCAGGTTTCAAGTGTCAGAGGACATGTAGGTTTCAGGTTTCAGGTTTCAGGTTTGGCGATTATAAACTTTGTATTAAAAACACTTCCTTTGCCCGGTTCCGACTCAAGCCAGACCCGGCCATCCATGAGCTGTACCGCCTTTTTCACTGCAGCCAGCCCGATGCCGGTTCCCGGGTATTCTGCCTGACTGTGAAGTCTTTGAAAGATATTAAATATTTTTTTGTTAAAAATAAGGACGTTGAAGAGGCTTTAGGTGAGTCTCCAACTTTACCAACAATTCAACCCCAGGGGGAGGGTGGTAAGAGAGCATCATTATTTAGTTAAATAGGCAGCAGCCAAGCACAAAAGCCTTAGTACGGATTTGCAATACGGTTCTTTCCAGCTTTTGTGCTATAAGATGCGTAGGCGTTTTCTTCCATGCCAATTTTATCAGTTTGCATAGATCTCCATAAGCCCAAGGTTTTCTGATATTCTTTGTAAATTTTGCCATTATAGTCTTCTACTTTCTCTTTTTAAAGCCGACAGATTCGCTTTATATATGCTTTCATATTGGCCGGTCTCTTTGTCTGTTGAATGAATAAGCCTTCAGCTTCAAAACTTGCTATGATCAACTGAAAGGTATGATAATCCAATTCAATTCTTTCCCAGCCTAATGTATGCAGTCGTTGATTCATTTCCCGCAACCCCACACGGGAATCATCCACAAAGGAGCGGGACGCATCCCTGATAAACAAGGTGATTTCAGCGGACGCCAGTCCCTTGTCATGCAACCGACGCATTAAAGTTGAATTAATCCGGACCATTGCTATTGCTCATGATTGAGGGTTTTCGCCGGGGCTTCTTCCAGTCTTTGAAGCCGCTCCTCGATTCTAACCAGGGAATCCGACACTTCTTCACGAGGTGCCTCACGGCTGAAGCAGGGATTATTTGCCCACCAATCCATCCCCATTTCCTTGGCCTTGTCAACAGAACAGATGACCAGGCGAAGCTGGATGGTCAACAGTTCAATGTCCACCAGGCTGATCTTGATATCACCCGCGATAACAACCCCTTTATCAAGAACCCGCTCTAACAGATCGGCGATATTGGTGCTTTGAATAGAATGTTGCGCAGCGCGTTGTATGGCCATTTTATTTATCCCCCCTTTTTGGATTGACTATTGACTATTGAATATTGATGACTGAATTCTGATTCTCAATTTCAAATTTAAATCACAAACTACTTGTTTTTCCTTGCGGTCTTTCTCGATGAAACGAAAATGGATGATAGTTCATGCGCTTCTTTGAATAGAGGTAGAACTTTTTCTTTTTTCAACAGTTTCGCATCTATAATGAATTCCAACCAAAACTCAGATTCGTCTGATTCTTCAATTACAGTCAACAATCATCAATCATCAATCAAAAGAGTTTCCCCAGCGGCCCTAAATCTATATTGAGATCCTCTTCTGCCAATCCGAATTCTTTGCAGAGCCTGTCAAGCTCCTCGGACTGCCGCATCAAAGTTACCCCCACCGCTTCAATTTCGTCATCACTCAAGGACCCGCCGTCAATTCTCCTGATCGCCTGGCGCTCCAGAAGCTCATGCAGAAGCTTTACCAGGGTCAGTACCAGCTGCCCGAGTCCATTCTTCACGTTTTCCGGATCGAGGTTCAGCCGGCCTCCCTTTGCACGATCTTGTAAAGCATGCCCGGTTGGGCCGGAGGTTCCTGCATCCATCACCCTGACAAATTCATTGAGAGCTGCCGACTCTACTTTCGACGGTTCTTTAAACTCCATGGAAAACACCTTTCGATTGAATATTGACTATTGGTGGAATGCCTTCAATATTCAATCTTCAATCCAAACAATCTTCAATCGCCAAGCCTGCTCCGGCGCCTAAGCCCAACCTTATGGGCGAGGCACTATCGGAATTTGACCCGATCTCGCGGGCCGTCTCAATGGAAGTGATTACAGCTTGCAGCCCCAGGTAGACCAGATCGATGTTGGCGACTGAAATCGTCACTTCTCCGACGATAACGGCCCCTTTGTTCAGGATGCGATCCAGGGCCTCGCAAAGCGAAATATGTTCGGTTTCATTTAAAGAAAAATCAGCCATTTTTTATTCTTTCTTTAAGCTAAATGGGACACAGATTTTCGCAGATATACACAGATGATATTATTATTTCTTTATTAAAAAATCTTGATAATCTGTGTTCATCTGTGTCCAATAGCGTTATTCGTCATTCTTCAATCAACAATCGCCAATCGCCAATCGCCAATCCAAACAATCTTCAATTATAAAGCGCACTTCCCAGTTCCCCTAACTGCTCAAGACCTCGCGGCTCTCCCCGGTGATAAATCATGGTTTGATGCATTTGGGAAAAAGTTTGTTGAAGCTTTTCTTTGACCTTGGACTCTCTTTGATAAAGGTTGGTGCACAATGGGCATTTGCTGTCCGGCGTGGCAAGGTTGATAAAAATGACCGGCGCATGGATACCAATGCGGGCGCAGGCGTCTATCAGGTCTTTGGTCTCTTCGAATGCCATCTGGGTTGGGATCGTCACCGTGAACAATGCCGACTGTGCCGGGTCTTTTAACAGCGTTTGCAGCCGCTTGAGATCTTTTGATATCTGCACCATTCGCCCGGATATTTTTGGGAGTCTGAAGATCCGCTTATATTTCAAGAAAAGGTCAAAAAGCACCTTGAGCCACTGGTCGATGAGTTCGGGTGTCTCCAGGAGCCGGATGAGATGTCCCGTGGGTGCGGCATCAAGGATGAAAACATGGTATTGGTCATTGGCGAGAAACTCCATAATCAAAGTGAGGGCCATGACCTCGTCCAGACCGGGCGGCGAGAGGTCCATGAGACGTTCCATCACATCCCGGTCAAAGGTGAGGTCGAGATTGCTCGACAGGGAACTTAAAAAATTTTCCAGCTCGTCCGAATACTGGTTTTTCAAGGTTTCGAACTCTGCCTGGGCATTTATCTCCATGGCGGTAAGTCCGGCGGCCAAGCGGGTGGGTCGGGGTCCGATGCGGACATCCAGACAGGCCGACAGGGAATGGGCCGGGTCCGTGGAAAAAATAAAGACCTCCTTAGGTACCATCTCCCGGGCCATTCTTACGGCCGTGGCACAGGCCAGCGTGGTTTTTCCCACCCCGCCTTTGCCTGCAAACAGTAAAAGTTTTGTCTCGGAAGAGGGGAGGGTTCCGGGCATCTCGACCGGCGATACGGTTCTGGAAACTGGATGCTGGAAACTGGATGCCGGAAACTGGATACCGGAAACTGGAAACTGGATGCTGGAAACTGGAAACTGGA
>CAZIIV010000124.1:6817-8532 GCA_964539365.1 uncultured Desulfobacteraceae bacterium
GCCGGAAACTGGATACCGGAAACTGGAAACTGGATGCTGGAAACTGGAAACTGGATGCTGGATGCTGGATGCTGGATACTGAATGCTGGATGCTGGATACTGGATGCTGGATACTGGATGCTGGAAACTGGATGCTGGATGCTGGAAACTGGATGCTGGATGCTGGAAACTGGAAACTGGAAACTGGATGCTGGATACTGGATACTGGATGCTGGATGCTGGATACGGGGTTTATCCTTAATGGATGCTTTGCCAGGGATTTCCAACGAAGACACATCTTCCCAGAACATATGGAGAGGGCCCGAACCACGGATCTCCTGCGGATACATGGGAATTCCCCAGAGAGAATACCCGGATAATTTTTTTGAAAGGTATCTGAGAGCTCCTGTTTGATGGGAACGTCTGTCAGAACATACCGGACAAAGATTTTCCGGATAGAGCCTGTTGACCACGATATCCGTAACCGGTATTTTTGACCGTTGCAGTTCTTGCAATAACACCAAAGTTTCACGGATACACAATTCTTCTGCAAGCATTACCGGCACAAAACGGCAACGTTCCGGATTTTCTATCAGCGCCTCCATTTGTTTGACCGAACCGGACAGATCCAACAGGAATTCATCCAGTTCATCCTTAATGTATGCGCCGTTGAACAATTTCTTCATGTAACGGTGTTTGGCCAACAGGGCATCCAGGGCCTCGATCCATTTTTTGATCAATTCCGGCATGGCCAGGAGTCTGAGTGTATGTCCGGTGGGCGCGGTATCCACCATGATACAGTCATACGTCCCGTCATCGGCCCACCCGGATATTTCTAAAAAGGCCATAAGTTCGTCAAGACCGGGCAGGGAGAGGTCCAGAAATCTGCTGATGTCCTCATTATCCAGAAAAGTTCCTCGGGCCGCAATCTCCCGGAGATCCCCGTCATGCTTGTTTTTGAAGCCGGATAGACATTGCCGGGCATCGAGTTCGATGTTCTCTAAATTTCCGGGAAGCGTAAGATCAGTCAGGCTATCGGACAGAGAATGAGCCGGGTCGGTGGAGACAAGGAGGAATGAGTCCCCGGGATTATTTCGGGCATTGTGCAGTGCCGTCGCGGCAGCACTGGTGGTCTTACCAACGCCGCCCTTGCCGCCGAAAAATACCAGCCGCAACTGGCTGTCATATAAAAAAGAGGGAACGGCTATGTCTGTTTCGGCTTCATCTATCTTATTTATCATCATCTTCATTTTGGATACCGGTTCCTTGCTCCTGAATTTCGTCCAGACGATCGAGGAGTTCCTTTTCCCGGGTGTCAAACTCCGATTCCGTGATCTTCCCGGTCTCTAGCATCATATACAGTTCGCTCAGTTCTGCGGTGATGGAATCCGACTCGTTTTCAATCTCTTCCCATGCAGCATTGTACATCTTTCGGAAAATCCAGAGGATACCGCGAACCGGAGAAAGCAGTATGTCATCGATGATCAGCATTTTATTAATTGACTATTTACTATTGAAGATTGACGATTGAAGGTATTATTCACATTTTTTATTTTATTATTCAAAACAGCGGAGCGAAGCGACTTCATTAAATAGTCAATCTTCAATCTTCAATTTTCAATTAAAAGGGCGAACCCCGGTTAAATAAAAGCAAAAACGTTGATTTAACGGGGCAGGACGATTCCACAAATATCCAATCGTCAATCGCCAATCCTAAGTTCCATATCTACAAAATT
>CAZIIV010000125.1:0-3066 GCA_964539365.1 uncultured Desulfobacteraceae bacterium
GATGCTTCTGTAATAAAAAAAATTGAAGATTTAAGAAAAGCACTTCACCGCCATAATTATCGGTACTATGTGCTGGATGATCCGGAGATATCGGATTCGGAATACGACCGGATGATGCAGGAGTTGATACGTCTGGAGACCGATTATCCCGATCTTTTAAGTCCGGACTCCCCCTCGCTGCGGGTTGGCGCTCCACCCCTTGATAAGTTTGAGACTGTCGAGCACTCCGTTCCCATGCTAAGTCTGGATAACGGGTTTAGTGATTCGGATATTATTGACTTTGACCTTCGTATAAAAAAAAATCTCGGTAAGGAAAGTGATATTCTTTATACGGCAGAACCCAAGTTAGACGGTGTTGCCGTTGAACTTGTCTATGAAAAGGGCCGGCTGGTCACTGCGTCGACCCGAGGTGACGGGTTCAAGGGCGAGCTGATTACATCAAACGTCCGGACCATCCCGTCGGTGCCCATGGTCCTTGAAAGGAAAAAAGATAAAAAGATTCCCCCGCATCTTGAGACAAGGGGGGAGGTTTTCATCCGGAAGGAAGCGTTCAAGCGGTTAAACCAGGAACGTCTCCATGAGAATCTGCCGCCCTTTGCCAATCCCAGAAATGCGGCGGCCGGATCTTTACGGCAGCTCGATTCCAGAATTACGGCCAAACGTCCGTTGGAAATATTTTTTTACGGTGTGGGTGCGGTTACGGATTTTGTTATGCAATCGCATGCCGATACCCTGGATGCCTTGCAGGAACTGGGATTCAGAATCAATCCTCATATCAGATCCAAAATCACCATCATGGAGGTTCTTGAATATTACAAAGACCTCACGGAAGAGCGTCATCTTCTGCCCTATGATATTGACGGTATTGTGATTAAAGTGGACGATATCGGGTTGCAGCGGCTTCTTGGAGCAACCTCCCGGAGCCCTCGGTGGGCCATCGCCTATAAGTTTAAAGCACTTCAAGAGACCACTCGGATTATGAGCATAGAAGTTCAGGTCGGAAGAACCGGGGTGTTAACGCCTGTGGCTCATCTTGTTCCGGTAAATATCGGCGGCGCAAGGGTCAGTCGGGCAACCCTTCACAACGAAGATGAAATCAAAAGAAAAGATATAAGAATCGGTGACACGGTTCTGGTTCAGCGTGCAGGGGATGTGATTCCGGAAGTGGTCAAAGTGATTGGTTCCCAGAGGACGGGCACGGAAAGAAAATTCAAGATGCCGCACCATTGTCCGGTATGCAATGCTTCCGTGATTCGTGCTAAAGATGAAGCGGCCTTACGGTGCATTAACACGACCTGTCCCGCACAGGTAAAAGAACGGATCAGACATTTCGCATCAAAGGCTGCCTTCGACATTGACGGCCTGGGAGATAAGCTGGTGGAGCAGCTGGTGGATAAGGGGGTGATCTTTTCATACGCGGATATCTTTCGGTTGAATAAAGATACGCTCAAAAATCTGGAACGCATGGGACAAAAATCCGCCGAAAATATTATGGAGGCCATTGAAAAAAGCAAACGGATTCCTCTGGCCCGTTTTATTTATTCTCTGGGGATCCGGCATGTGGGGGAACATGTGGCCGGCATTCTTGCCAAAACCTTTGGAAGTCTGGACAGACTTATGCGTGCGACAGTAGACGATCTTACCGCTGTTGACGGGGTGGGGCCGGTGGTTGCCGAGAGTATCCAAGACTTTTTTAAACAGGATGAAAACCGGAATGCAGTGAACGATATTGTGTCCGGCGGAGTTCGAATTCTTGGTGAAACCACTCGAAAACAAGGTGAGCTGGAAGGCAAGGTATTTGTTCTTACCGGCACCCTTGAAACCCTGACCAGAAGTCAGGCCAAACAAATCATCGAGACGGCCGGAGGAAAGGTAACCGGTTCTGTGAGCCGGAACACGGATTATCTTGTGGCGGGAGCATCACCGGGATCAAAACTCCGACGGGCAACCGAGTTGGGTGTGCCGGTCATTGACGAAGAAACCCTGAGGAGATTGACGATTGACGAATAACGAATGACGCCCCAGTTAAACAACAAAACAGAGCGGTTTAACGGGGTAAAAATAACGAATGATGAATAACGAATGAAGACTGACAATTAAAAATCTTCAATCTTCAATCTTCAATTAGGAAGGGGGAGTGTGCATGCAAGATAAAGTTAGAGTTCGCGCTGTGATCAGCGGCAGAGTTCAAGGTGTCTTTTTCAGGTTGGAAACAAAGAAAGCTGCGGGCAGATACGGTGTTTTCGGATGGGTAAAAAATCAGAGAGACGGAACTGTTGCCGCCGTGTTTGAAGGCCCTGGAGAAAATGTTGATTCCATGCTGGCTTGGTGCAAACAGGGGCCGCCTATTGCAAAAGTGCTTGATGTGGATGTAACATGGGAATCATATACAGGTGAGTTTAATGATTTTGAGGTTACATATTAATTCCATTTAAAAGTTTGAAGTGAAAAGTGAGCTAAAGTGCCTAAAGTCAAGGATGTAGATATACCTTATATTAATAGGATTCCTTAATTTTAGCTCACTTTAGGCACTTCAAACTTTAGGCACTTTAATCAGAGTGTATTTTAGGACCAAAAAAACAAGTCACATGATTCGGGACCTGCAGAGAGACTTTTATATCGCATCTTTAAGTTTCTTTCCGGCTTTGAATTTTACAACATTGGAAGCTTTAATTTTAATAGGGTCGCCGGTTTGAGGATTCCGTCCTTTTCGGGCTTTTCGACGGCTTTTTGAAAAAGTGCCAAACCCCACCAACGTTACTTTGCCGTCCTTTTTCTTCAAGGCCTTTGTTACATTTGACATAAAAGAGTCGAGTGCGGCCGCTGCGGCAGTCTTGGAAATGTTCGCATCCTTTGCCATCATTTCTATTAATTCTGCTTTTGTCATAATTCTACCCCCCCCTTTTTTTGTTAAATTAATAGTCAGTTAAACGGCACCATTAAAAAATCCATACATGAGCAAATATTTCATGTCAACATAAAACAGCAGTTATCAACACTTTTTTTATATTTAATACCGTTATCGGGCTATATCATTAGATTTGGGGAGAGTCGTTCCTCAAAAAA
>CAZIIV010000125.1:3166-8421 GCA_964539365.1 uncultured Desulfobacteraceae bacterium
TAATACCGTTATCGGGCTATATCATTAGATTTGGGGAGAGTCGTTCCTCAAAAAAATTATTTATAAACGGATAGCTCCTAAAACAGTGCGTTAACAAACCGAACAGAATCAAATTCCTGCAGATCCTCAATTTTTTCACCGATACCAATATATTTTAATGGAATTTCAAGCGTACTGCAGATGCTGACAACGATTCCGCCTTTGGCGGTTCCATCCAGTTTTGTAAGGGCGATTCCTGTGACGTCAAGGGCGTTATGAAACCGCTCGGCCTGTGAAAGGGCGTTTTGACCGGTTGTGGCATCAAGAACCAGAAGGATTTCATGAGGGGCTTCGGGAATTTTCTTTGAAATGGCGCGTTTTATCTTTTTGAGTTCTTCCATCAGGTTTTTTCTTGTGTGAAGCCTGCCGGCCGTATCCACAAGGACAACATCCGCACCTCTGGCCAGTGCCGCTTCAATTCCGTCATATGCAACAGCGGCAGGATCTGACATTTCCTTGTGTTTCACAATTTCTACATCTGCTCTTTGAGCCCATATGGCAAGCTGTTCTATTGCCGCCGCTCGAAACGTGTCGGCAGCAGCAATGATAACCTTTTTTCCGGAGGTCACAAATTTTAGCGCCAACTTTCCGATGGTTGTTGTTTTACCGACTCCGTTTACACCGATTACCATTATAACGCGCGGTTTGCTCGTAACTTTTTGTGGGCAGGGTTTTTTCGAGTTCAGTAAAACCAGTATGTTTTCTTTGAGGGCCTGTTTGAGCTGTTCGGCGCCGGATATCTCCGAGGATTTTTTTGAAATGCTTTGTATAAGATCCATGCTGGTTTTGACGCCCATGTCCGAGGTGATGAGAAGTTCTTCAAGTTCCTCCAACAGTTCATCATCAATTTTCCGATTGCCTGCAAACAGCTCGTTAATATCCGTTGAAAGAACTTTATGGGTTTTTGAAAGTCCATTTTTCAGACGGTTCAAAAAACCGGTGGATTTTTCCCGGTCCCCCTGTTTAGAGAATGCAACAGACGTATCCTCTTGAGGCCTGGTTTGGGGTTGGAAAGTTTCTTCGACAGGAACCGTTTCCTCCTTTTTTATATCCTTATTTTTTTTGAACCAGGTGAATGCCATAAGCAAACTTATTCCTCTGCCTTTTGCAAATTTACCGAAACAATCTTGGAAACTCCCTTTTTTTCCATAGTGATTCCGAAGAGAGTATCGGCAAATTCCATAGTACTTTTATTGTGGGTAATCATAATTATTTGAGATTTATCTCCAATGAGCCGAAGCAGATCATTGAAGCGGAACACATTGGTGTCATCAAGAGATGCGTCAATTTCGTCCATGAGACAAAAAGATGACGGCTTTATTAAAAAAATTGAAAAGATCAATGCGATGGCTGAGAGGGCTTTTTCTCCACCGGAAAGAAGGCTCATTCTGGTTAGCTTTTTTCCCGGAGGGTGAATCATGAACTCTATTCCGGTTTCAAGGGGATTATTGGGCTCTGTCATGATGAGTTTGGCGCTGCCGCCGTCGAAAAGGCGGGGAAACACCTCATTCAACTTTTCATTGACACTATCGAAGGTTTTGATAAATCGTTCCTGGCTTATCCGGTTTATCTTCTTGACAACTTTATGAAGGTCTTCGATGGCCTTTACAAGATCATCACGTTGTTCGTTCAGAAAGTCCAAACGGTCTTTGAGCTGCTCATACTCCTTTATGGCGCCAAGATTGACATCGTCGATAGCGGAAATCTTTTTTCTGAGCCGGAAAAGTTTCTCTTCCATAGTGTCTATGGATATGTCCGGAGAATTTTCCCTGTTTCCGAATTCCGACTTAAATACCGACAGGGGACTGTTATAGCTTTCTTCCAGGCGCTTGGCGATATTTTCCCGTTTAATGCTCCGCTCTGATTGTTCAAGCTCAAGCAGGCGAATTTTTTGTACGGTTTTATCCCGCCGAGTCTGTATATCCGATATGATACTGTCACTTTCTTTGAGCTTCGTATCAATGGCGGTATAATCCTCCTCATTTTTTTCAAGTGCTTGTTCAAGGCGCTTCATTTCGTCATATCTGCCGGAAAGCATCTGTTCATATTCTTCAATTTTTTGTTTACAAGTAATTCTTTTTTGTTTTTTTTGGGAAATATCCCGGGAAAGCTGTTCAAGCTGTTGTATCCCATCAATCTGAAACTCTTTAAGCCGCTTTAAGGTATTATTACTGTTTTCCAGTTTGGCGCTTAAAGAGGTCAGTTGAAGCTTCAGGTCCACGATTTTCTGATCAAATGCTTCCATTTCAGATGAAACGGCGGCAATCTGCTCCAGTTTTTTAGAGACCGTCTCCTGAGCATTTTTAACTTGATCTTCCACGAGTGCAACCGCCTCATTGTATTTGGTCATTTCTTCGTCAATATCACTCTCTTCGCCCAGAAGGCGTTCTTGTTCCAGACGGACAATTTCAAGATGCCGCTGAGCATGTTTGAGGTCTTCGGTTGCTTTATAAAGGTCTTTTTCCGCTTCGACTTGGTAGTGCCCCGCCGTATTCATTTGTGTTTGAAGTTTCTGAAGATCGTTTTCAATGTCCCAAACTTGAGATTCCAATTTTTTTTGATCCTGACAGGCGGTTTCATATTCTTGATTTAATCTTTTGATCTCAAGTTCTATTTTTTTAACCTCCTGCTTTTTTGCGAGGATTCCCGACAATTTTTCTTTACTGCCTCCCACCATGATGCCCTGATGAGAAATTAAATTTCCGTTTTTGGTAACAATAGTCTGACACGCCCCATTGGTATTGAATATATTTATGGCGTCTTCAATATCGTCGGTAACAAGCACATGTCCTAAAAGTGCCTGGGTCACTTTTTCAAATCCCTGTTTAACGGACACATGGTTTAAAAGTCTTTTTTCAGCATCAAGGTTTTCCTTTCCCCAACCCATGTCTTTGACAGATGAGACAGGAATAAACCCTCCGCGTCCCTCGCCGGTTGTTTGAAGATAGTCGATGGAGCCCAGGCCTGCTTTTTGGTCCTGAACGAGAATATATTGTAATGATTCTCCAAGAACTGCTTCCACCGCAGTTTCATAAGAAGGTTTGGGTTCCACGATATCCGCCATAAGTCCTAAAATGCCATTGTTGTCATCGAATTCTAATCCTTCCGGAGAAACGTCCGGTTTATGAGCCCTGTTTTTTTTCATTACGGCTTGTACGCCGTCTTTATACCACTCGAAGTTATCTTCCATTTTCTTTAACGCGGTATACGATGACTTGGCCTGGTTTCTCTCAAGATCAACGGTCTGAACCCGCTTTACCTGTTCTGCAAGAGATTTGTTTTTTTCTTGAAGATGCGTTTTAACCCGGGTCACTTTTTCGTTCAACTCATAGATTTCTTTTTTATATGAATCAAATTTTTCCTGGGCCGTTATTTTTTTCTTCCGGAGTTTTTCCACTTTCTGGTGGGTTGAGGCTTCTTCTTCATCTATGATTTTCAGTCGTCTTTTAAGACTTTCTTTGTTGCGCGAAGCATTTTGACAGATATTTTTGTATTGTGCTTCCCGGGCGACCAGATCCATTAGATCTGCTTTGCATATGTCAAGCTCTTGATTCAACACAGAGAGTCGATCTTTAATGGTTTGCGCGGCCGACCGTTCCCGGTGGAGGGTCGTCCTTACCGTCTCTATGTTGTCATGAATGTCTATATTCCGGGTTTCGACCTGAGCCACTTCGGAGGTTAAGTTCCGGTTTTTCTCTTCAAGGTTTGTGTGAGCGGACTCAAGTTCTACACATTCGTTGATGAGACGGTTCACCTCATTACGAAAGTGATCTATATCATTTTCCAGGCGGTCTATATGGCGCTGTATTTCGAATATGCGGGACTTTTGGTCCGAAATCTCTTGGTTTTTTTCCGAACGTCGAAACTTAATCTTTTCAACTTCCGCATCAAGGTTTTTCAACCGGGTGGTATGCTCAATGTCCGTATCTTTTAAGTTGGTTAATACCGCATTGGTTTCATCAATTTTGCGAGTATAGTCATCATAGTAATGCAACGCAATGGCGATATCCAGTTCCCTGATGCGATTTTGATGCTTTTTATACCGTTCGGCCTTTTTGGCCTGACGTTTCAGGCCGGCCATCTGCCGATTTATTTCCGCAATGATATCTGTAAGGCGCAACAGATTCTGATTTGTGGCCTGGATTTTACCGAGAGCTTCCTTTTTACGGCTTTTATACCGCGTAATTCCTGCTGCTTCTTCAATAAATACTCTTCTTTCCTCGGGTCCGGAATCCGTAATTGCGCCGATATTTCCCTGTTGTATCACGGAATAGGATTTCGTCCCCATACCGGTTCCCATAAAGATATTATGGATATCCTTAAGTCGGCATTGCTGTTTGTTGATGAGGTAAGCACTCTCTCCGGACCGGTAAAGGCGCCGGGTCAACATGATCTCGGAGAAGTCCTTGAGCTCTTCGGGAGCATTGCCGTTTTCGTTTGAAAGGGTTAAGGAGACTTCTGCCATATTCAATGGGGATTTTCCGTTTGTGCCTGAAAATATTACGTCTTCCATGGATTTCCCGCGGAGCTGCTTGACACTCTGTTCTCCCATAACCCATTTAATTGCATCTACGACATTGCTCTTGCCGCAACCGTTCGGGCCCACAACCGCAGAAATACCCGGGGGAAATTCAATACTGTTTTTTTCAACAAAGGATTTAAATCCATTGAGTTCCAGCTTTTTTAATTTCATGCCGTTAAATCTCCTGTTGCACCTTAATTCTGCAAGCCTGATATGGGGCGATTCTCAAGACCGTTACTCGTTTTTAATTTTGTCGTTAACACAAATTTTAATATTAACCTGATTAAATAGCAGGAATTCATCAGCTTGTAAAGGGAAAAAACACAACAGGCGGTATAATTTTATCTATATAAGTACAATATGTGGTGGAAAATACGTGTTTGTGATTTTGTCCTGATACCGGTTCGCGAAAAAATATTCTTTATGGAATTAATAATTGTAAACTGTTATATATGCAAGATATTTTTTTCATTGCCACAAAGACACCAAGACACGAAGAAAAATTGGTAAATATAGTCATAAAACAGCAAACCGCAAGAGGGCATTCCCAGTTTGTTAATTGCTATCCAAGGCTTTCGCTCAAAAAATGAATAAGTTAATGGGTGAAAACCATTTTAACAAATCGGTAATGCTCGCAATCGCAAGAGGGTAGGTCACATTGTCCGGATTAATAAAGAAATACTGGTTCATTGCA
>CAZIIV010000126.1:0-8374 GCA_964539365.1 uncultured Desulfobacteraceae bacterium
AAAAAACAGGCATAAATGTTCCTGTCGTGATCCGGATGGAGGGGACCAATGTAGAACAAGGTCGGAAAATTCTGGCTGAATCCGGTCTTAGCCTTATTACCGCTTCGGATATGAAAGATGCGGCGGAAAAAGTGGCACAGTTGGTCGCCGGCTGACGGCGGAACACGGAAGGCAGGGGACGGAAGACAAAAAGCGAGGAATGAAAAGTGAGCATATTTGTTGACAATAATACACGGCTGTTGGTTCAGGGAATTACCGGCAAAGAGGGACGGTTCCACACCCGCCAGTGCGCAGCATACGGGACCCAGGTGGTTGCCGGTGTGACTCCGGGCAAAGGCGGTCAGAAGATGGATGATATACCGGTATTTAACACGGTTACAGAGGCCGTGGCGCAGACCGGGGCCAACTGCAGCATGATTTTTGTACCGCCGGCTTTTGCGGCGGATGCCATTATGGAAACCGCAGACGCCGGTGTGGATATTATCGTTGCCATAACCGAAGGGATTCCGGTTATGGATATGATAAAAGTCAAAAACACCATGACGGGTAAAACGTCCCGCCTCATCGGTCCGAATTGCCCGGGTATCATAACGCCCGGCCAGTGCAAGATCGGTATCATGCCGGATGCGATCCATAAACCCGGCGGGCCGGTGGGGGTTGTATCCCGTTCCGGAACGTTGACGTACGAGGTGGTTCATCAGTTAACTCTGCAAGGAATCGGGCAGACCACCTGCCTGGGGATTGGCGGTGACCCTGTAAACGGCACCAACTTTATAGATTGCCTGGATGCCTTTGAGAAGGACCCGGAGACCACGGGTATCGTTATGGTCGGGGAAATCGGCGGAACTGCTGAAGAAGAGGCATCCGAATTTATAAAACAGCAGGTGACAAAACCGGTGGTGGGATTTATTGCAGGACTGACCGCGCCTCCGGGTCGGCGTATGGGGCATGCCGGTGCAATCATCAGCGGCGGCAGCGGTACGGCTCAGGCAAAGATTGAGGCCATGAAAGCGGGCGGGATTCATCTTTGTGAGAATCTCGGTATGTTTGGAGAATTGTGTTCGGAGGTTTTTTTATAACTTATTTTTGATGTTCCATTATCTAAGGAGAACTATATGGATAAAAAAGTAACTGTAGTTGGAGCCGGAAATGTTGGGGCGACCGCAGCCCAGCGGCTGGCTGAAAAAGAGTTGTGCGATGTGGTGATGGTTGACATTATCGAAGGCGTTCCACAGGGAAAAGCCCTTGATCTTGCCGAGGCGGCGCCCATTGAAAAGCATGATGCTCGCCTTACCGGCTCAAACGATTATGATGCGTCCGAAGGATCGGATATCGTCATCATAACCGCAGGCATTCCGAGAAAGCCCGGCATGAGCCGTGACGACCTTCTGAGGACCAATGCCGGCATCATGAAAGATGTTACCCAAAAAATTGCAAAGCTGTCTCCCGAAGCGGTTCTTATTATTGTAAGCAATCCGCTGGATGCCATGTGCCATGTTGCTTATGATGCCAGCGGGTTCCCGAAGAACAGAGTTATCGGCATGGCAGGCGTCCTTGACTCCGCCCGGTTCAGAGCCTTTATATCCATGGAACTTAACGTTTCTATTGAAAATACCCATGCCTTTGTCCTTGGCGGTCATGGCGATACAATGGTTCCTCTGCCCCGCTACTCCACTGTTGCCGGCATACCGATTACCGAATTGATGCCAAAAGAACGAATTGATGCACTGGTACAAAGAACCGCAAACGGCGGCGCTGAGATCGTCGGCTTATTGAAAACCGGAAGCGCCTACTATGCACCTGCATCGGCGGCAGTAGAAATGGCTGAATCTATTCTGAAAGATAAAAAGAAGATTCTCCCTTGCGCTGCATATCTTGAAGGAGAATATGGTTTTAACGATCTATTCATCGGCGTTCCAGTGAAACTGGGCACAAATGGTGTGGCGGAGATCATTGAGATTACCCTTACTGATGAAGAGCAGACTGCCCTTGCCAAATCAGCCGACGCTGTTAGGGAGCTTGTTGAGGTATTGAAAAAATTTTAATTGACACTGACGGTTACAAGATTTTTACTAGGCGAATAGCCTAAGGTTTGAATTGAAAAATAAGGTGAAACATATGATTGAAATCAGAATACATGGTCGAGGCGGACAGGGAAATGTTGCGGCGGCGGAGCTTCTATCCATCGCGGCTTTCCATGACGGTAAATTCGCTCAGGCGTTTCCTTCTTTTGGAGCGGAACGGGTCGGCGCCCCTGTCCAGGCTTTTGTTAGAATTGATGACAAAAAGATTCGCACCCGGGAGGATGTGCTCCATCCGGATTATATAATTGTTCAGGACTATAGCCTGGTGGAGAATGTGCCTGTTTTGGATGGATTAAAGCCCGATGGGTTAGTGTTGGTCAATTCTGATAAATCCCCCGAAGATTTGAAACTCAAGACCACAGCCACGGTGGAAACCATTCCCGCCACGGAAATCGCCATTGAAATTATTGGCCGGCCCATTCCCAATGCAATTATGATCGGAGCCTTTTGCTCTATTACCGGTCTGGTGAGCCTGGAAGCGGTGCAGGAAGCCATTATGGCAAGGTTTCCGGGCATAGTGGGTGAAAACAATGTTGCTGCCCTTGAACGGGCACATGAAATCATGCAAAAGAGGTAGGTTTATGCTTAAACAAATTGAAGGGTCTCAAGCTGTTGCGGATGTGGTGGCGTTATGCCGACCCAATGTTATATCCGCTTACCCGATTACGCCCCAAACTCACATTGTGGAAGATTTATCTGTCATTGTTGGCCATGGAAAACTGGATGCGGAATTTGTTAATGTCGAGAGTGAATTTTCTGCGGCTTCGGTTGTTCTGGGAGCAAGTGCGGCCGGCGCCCGGGCCTATACAGCCACATCATCACAGGGATTATTGTTAATGGCCGAGGTGATCTATTGCATTGCCGGTATGCGCCTGCCCATTGTGTTAACCTGTGCCAATCGCGCCATATCCGCGCCCCTTAGTATCTGGAACGACCAGCAGGACTCCATGGCCGTAAGAGATGCGGGCTGGATTCAACTTTTTGCCGAGGATAACCAGGAGGCTGCGGATTTACATCTCCAGGCATATAAAATTGCCGAGCAGACCTTTCTGCCGGTGATGGTCTGTATGGACGGTTTTATTTTAACCCATGCGTTCGAACCGGTGGATATTCCCGAGCAAAAAGAGGTCGACGATTTTCTGCCTCCCTTTAAGCCCAGGCATATCGTAGATCCCCGGTGGCCGAGAGGTATCGGTCTTTATGCAGATCCCCGTTTTTACATGGAGACTCGCTATATTTTACATCGGGCCATGGAGAAATCCGAAAAGACCATAAAAGAGGTCAGTGCTGATTTTGCCAAAACATTTGGTAGAGACAGCGGCGGTTTTATCAAGACTTACAAGCTCGAAGACGCTGATGTGGCCATTGTATCCATGGGTTCTGTGGTGGGCACCATCAAGGACCTGATCGACCAGTTAGAGGAGGAGGGAAAAAAGGTGGGGCTGTTGCAAATATGTTCCTATCGTCCCTTTCCCCGGCAAGAGATTTACAACGTTCTGAAAGACAAAATGAACATTGTTGTACTGGAAAAGTGTATTTCACTGGGAAGAGGCGGCATTTTGGCCAGCGATATCCGCTGGTCTTTTCCCCGGGCCGAGAAAAAAGACCGTAATATCAGCAGTTTTATTGCCGGCCTCGGCGGCCGCAACATCACCGTGGACGATTTACGACATATGGTTGAAAAGGTTGAAAAAGAACCGGTGGAGCTGGAATTTTTAGGGTTAAAAAAGGAACTTATAGCAGATAAGGATTTATAATAATGAATGAAAAAGCTGAAGAACTCAACAGGGTGGAAAAAAAAGATCTGTTTACCAGCGGCCATCGAGCCTGCGGCGGATGCGGGCAGGCATTAGCGGCCCGTCTGGTGCATGATGCTGCCGGTGAAAATACCATTGCCTGCGTGGCAACAGGTTGTCTGGAAGTCTTTAGTTCACCGTATCCGGATCCTTGCTGGCGCATACCCTTTTTACACAGTCTTTTTGAAAACCCGGCGGCAGTGGCCTCGGGCGTGGAAGCGGCGTATAAGGCGCTGAAAAAAGGTCCGGTGAATATCATCGCCCAGGCCGGCGACGGCAGTACCGCAGACATCGGCTTTCAGTGCATCAGCGGTATGTTTGAACGAGGTCACAACGTGCTTTATGTGTGTTACGACAATGAAGCCTACATGAATACCGGGGTTCAGCGTTCCAGCTTTACCCCCTATGGTGCATGGACCTCCACAACGCCCATGGGCAACCCCACCCGCAAGAAAAACCTGCCATTAATTGCAGCCGATCACGGCATTCCCTATGTGGCCACGGCCACGGTGGATGATTTTAGAGACCTGCAGCGCAAGGTGAAAACCGCACTTTCCATCGAGGGACCCAAATATATTCATATCCTGGTGCCCTGTCCCCTGGGATGGGGGCATCCCGGAGAACTCACCGTTAAAATTTGCCGGTTGGCCAAGGATACCGGTTTGTTCCCCATATTTGAAATCATCGATGGTAAAGTGACCAATGTCAAAAAGATTCCGGTCAAAGTACCGGTGGAAGAGTATCTGAAACCGCAAGGCAGATTCAGATTTCTGTTTAAAAAAGGAGCACCCACAGAGAAAGTGGCAGAAATTCAAGAAATTGCCAACCAAAACATAGAGAGGTTTAACTTATAATGGAAAAGCTACCTTTAGGATTAGCACTGGATTTGCGTAACGTTGTTCCTTACAAGACCGGGTCGTGGCGGACCCTTATGCCGGTTAATATGATGCAGACTCCGCCCTGTACCCAAAGCTGCCCCGCCGGCAATGACATTCGTGGTTTTTTGAGAGTGCTTGCGGAAAAGCAGGATTATGAGGAAGCCTGGCATGTGTTGACCCGCACCAATCCTTTGCCGGCGACCTGCGGCCGGGTGTGTCCCCATCCCTGTGAGGCGGGGTGTAATCGCCGGGACTTTGATACGCCTCTGGCCATAAACTGCTCGGAACGTACCGTGGGAGACTATGGGTTGGAGTATAATCTGAAGCATAAAAAACTCATTTCCAAAAGAAAAGAAAAAGTGGCGGTGGTGGGTTCCGGGCCGGCCGGGCTTTCCTGTGCCTTTCACCTGGCCAAAAGAGGGTTTCATGTGAAAATATTCGAAGCCAATAAGGAGCCCGGTGGGTGGATGCGCTATGGTATTCCTTCCTATCGTCTGCCAAATTACATTTTAAAGCAGGAGATCGATAAGATCCTGGAGTTGGGCATTGAACTGGAATGCAATGTCAAGGTCGGGGTCAATATTCCCATGGATCAATTGACCCGAGATTATGATGCCGTGTTTCTGGGTCTGGGCGCCCAGATGGGAACATCTATAAAAATTCCCGGTGAAGATGCAAAAAACGTGTTTACCGGTGTGGAATTTTTAAAACTGATTAACAGCGGTCAAATCGTGGAAATCGGTAAAGACGTGGTGGTGATTGGCGGAGGAAATACAGCCATGGACTGCGCCCGGGTGGCCAAACGGCTGGGGGCCAATGTCAGTGTGTTTTATCGCCGCACCCGAATGGAGATGCCTGCCATAACCGCCGAAATCGATGAGGCCATGGAAGAACGCATCATGTTTCGTTATCATACCAATCCGCTGAAAATCATTACCGACGAGCACCGGGTGGTGGGTCTCTTGTGCGGGCAGATGGAACTAAAGGAATCCGACGCCAGTGGCCGGGCCCGGCCGGTTCCCATTGAGGATTCAGAATCGATTTATCCGGCCGACACGGTGATCATGGCAACGGGCCAGGCGGTGGATTATGACGGCATCGACACTCAAAAACGAGACAACCAATGGATTTCTACCAACGAAAACCTCATGACCAGTATGGACGGTGTCTTTGCCGGCGGTGATGCGGTCCTTGGCATGGAAACCGTTGCTGTTGCCGTTGGTCAGGGTCTTCGAGCCGCTTCCGCGATTGAAGACTACATTGAAGGGAATGTGGAAAGCCAACTGGCACCGCCACCGGTGATCTACTCGAAGGATCTGAATACTTACTATTATACGCACAAAAAGCAATTCAGCAAAAAGGCGATCTCAATCCATACGCGGCTGAAGAATTTCAGAGAGATTTATCCGCCTTTTGATCGCCAGGAGATTATCAAAGAAGCCGAGCACTGCTTCAGTTGCGGTCTTTGTTTCTATTGTGGGAATTGCTATATGTACTGCCCGGACAATGCCGTTAAGATATCTCCGTCAACCGGAAAATACGATTTTGACCTGGATTTTTGTAAGGGATGCGGCCTATGTGCCAAAGAATGTCCCTGCCATTATATTCTGATGACCCTTGAAAAATGATGCTGTGATTAATTTTGGTTTTTATGAATTCATCAAACATATTGGAGGAAGATATGAACCGGCTTACGAATTCCTTGGGAACTTCTGTCGGGAAAAAGCTAATGATGGCGGTTACCGGTCTGGGCTTCTGCTGTTTTCTGACCATACATCTTGCCGGCAACCTGACCCTTTACGGCGGTAAAGATTTCTTTAACTCGTATGTGGAGCATCTTCATTCATTAGGACCTCTGGTCACCCTGGCAGAACTCGGACTTTTATTTTTTGCCCTCATCCATGTTCTCACGGGTATACTTCTTTTTTATCAAAACTATAATGCCCGGCCCGTCAGATATTCGGTGAACAAACGTGCGGGCGGGCGGACGCTGGGGTCGGCAACCATGCCGTACACCGGTTTTATTCTGCTGTTGTTTGTTATTTTTCATCTCATGAATTTTCATTTTGTGGATAAAACCAACACCACCACGTTTCAACTCATGACCAATGCATTTGCAAGCCCCGTATATATATTCATTTATACGTTTGCAGTGATCATTGCAGCGATTCATGTGAGCCACGGACTCTGGAGTGCGTTCCAGACCCTTGGGGCCAATCACCCGAAATATACCCCCTTTCTCAGGGGGTTAAGCATTGTTTTCAGCGTGGTTATCGGAATCGGTTTTGGTTTTATTCCGGTTTATGTTGCCCTGTTACGATAGGGAGCTTAATTATGCTTGATGCAAAAATACCTTCAGGTCCCCTTGCGGAGAAACGGGATAAGCACCGTTTTGAACTCAAGCTTGTCAATCCCGCCAATAAGAGAAAATATACGATCATTGTGGTTGGAACCGGCCTTGCCGGAGGTTCTGCCGCAGCATCGCTGGCCGAACTCGGCTATTACGTAAAAAACTTCTGTATTCAGGACAGCCCCCGGCGGGCTCACAGCATCGCGGCTCAGGGCGGGATCAACGCCGCCAAAAACTACCAGAATGACGGCGACAGTATCCGGCGTCTTTTTTACGACACCATCAAAGGCGGCGATTTCAGATCCAGGGAAGCCAATGTCTATCGTTTGGCCCAGGTGAGCAATCATATTATCGACCATTGCGTGGCCCTGGCCATGGTCGGAAAAATGGATGGGCTGTGTTTCGGCAACTGCAGTAATGAACGATAATGTGAGGCGGAATGTCCCAAGGAAATTTCCATATCCAACATTGCCCGATTAAACCGCGAATTTATAAAAGCAGGACGGGTTTCCGTTGAAAAATAAAACATATCCAATCTGAAAACAAAGCCTTTTTTGTTTGCCTATTCATAAAGAATATATTATTAAAAAGTTTTCATGCGTAATTTCTTAACAAGTTCCGGTGTATGAAATGATCACAGTAAGCTGCCTACTGTAAGTTGTTCGATATTCTTCATAAAATCTTCGAGACAAGTATTATGGCAATTGAAGAAGGTATTATTATTAAGACCGATTCCACACAGGCATGGGTAAAAACAACAAAAACCCATGCCTGTGAAGCCTGTGCTGCGCGGGCCTCCTGTAATGTCATGGGCGGGGGCAAGGAAATGGAAGTGCAAGCAATCAATCATGCCGGGGCAAAAGTGGGCGAGAAGGTGGTGCTTAGCTTTGAAACCTCCCCGTTGTTAAAAGCGACGTTTATGCTTTATGTATTGCCGATTCTCTTCTTGATGGCAGGCGCTTTCATCGGCCATAAGATGGCGTCCTTTTTTAATTTCGATGCCTCGTTATTATCGGCCATTACCGGTTTTCTGTTTTTCGGACTTATTGTTATGTTCGTAAGGACAAGGGGAAACAAGATGGCCCAAAAGGACGAGTATCGGCCGAAAGTTATAAAAATAATAAAGCAATTGTAATGGTTGATTCAATCATTAGGCGGCATCGGGGTCTTCTGCTTCCTGAAGATCGGGAACAGATTCTTTTAGCGCCAACGCGCCCACCGGGCAGATATCCCTGCAGGCATGGCAGGTTTCACACTCAAGTGCTT
>CAZIIV010000127.1:0-8330 GCA_964539365.1 uncultured Desulfobacteraceae bacterium
TAAATTAGAGCATTGATTTAATGGTAACGATGGTCAGAAGGCATACGGGGTAATAACTGGCTTTATTGAACAGGGTCATAACCTCCCGGCGTTCTTTGGTTTTGTAAAGCTTCAGCGCGGGAGTTAACAACAGATATCCCCCCGTGAACACGGCGGCCAGAATATAGGGAATTTCAAATTGCACCCGAGTCACAAAAAACAGTATCACGGTCAAGATCATCGAAAGGACAATTGACCACAGGATAATAAAATTCGCCCGTTCAAGCCCGAACCGCACGGGAATGGTTTGTGCATTGAGTTGTCGGTCTTCTTCAACATCGGTCCAGTCCGCCGGAATGTTTTGCCCGCCGATTTCCCAAAAAAACAGGCACAGGAAAAGGATCAAAATAAAAACCAATGACGGGTTGGGATCCACGGCGAACACGGCAGCCAATGCGCCGCTTGTTTTAACACCTCCGCTGACAATGGTTCGAAAATGACTGACCCGCCACAGGAAACAATAAACGCCCTCCAAAAAAACGCCGGCCAAAAATATTGCCGCACACACGGGGTTTAATATGTATGCGCCCAGCAGCGCCATGATTCCCCAGGCCAGTGACCATGCAAGCCCTTCTTTAAAGCTCAGAAATCCCTGGGCAATGGGGTGACGCACCAGAACCGCGTCAAGGTAATCACCGTAATCCTGAAGCCCCCCCCGTTTCAGTTTTTCTTTATCCAGCCGACGATCCATCACATCGTTTAAGGCGTAAACAGCGGTATATCCCGCAAAGGTCGTCACCAGACCTAAAACCATCACATACAAGGAAGGAAATGCCCCGATCCACAAAAGCGCCGCGAAGGCGGGCGTGGCCATATCCAATAGACCGTGCGGCGTGCGGGAGAGCGCCCAAAACAATTTTATTCGAGACAGCCCGTTATAGGTGATGGATACGGATGGTTTGTTCATAAAGCCTTTTTGATGTGATCCATGTTAGAGTTCTATCCCAAACCGCTTAAACCGTATACCATGTCTTCAACAAATGCGTCAAGCAATAGGCGCAACGGTTCGGGGCAAACACATTTGACAATACAGTGAGAACGCTCCGCCACGGCGTATATCTCTTTCCAACCGACTGAAACTCGTGCTTAAGCACCCGTAAGCCCGAGCCGTGCCAAATTTATTAAGAACAATTCGTCGCTAAATTATCCTATTGATTTTTTAATTCATAATTTCATTCGGCTCGGGCGAACGCGTGCTAAAGCCCTTCAAACAGTCAGTCAGTTTCCAAGAGAAACACGCCGTGGCTACGCTGCACTGAAATCAAATACGTTTCCCATCAGAAACGGTTTCAATGTCTTTTTCCGAGATTTTTATTGTCAAAACCCTATCACAACCGGTATTGTTTGGACGCTGGCATCATCCGGAGGGTCAGACTTTGGTTTGCCCTGAAAGGGGCTGGTTTAAGTTAAAGCCGTACAAGTTAAAAGTGTCTAAAGTGATCTAAAGTGTGAAGTGTGAAGTGAGCTAAAGTTTTAAATAGATCATATCACATAACCAGGGCGATAAACGGTAGTTATGAAATTTCTTAAATGGGGAATTATCGGTGTCGGGGCGGTCATTGCGGTTTTCTTGTTTTTGTTAATAGGGGCAGGAGTTTACCTGGATACAGATCGAGCGCGGCAACAGATTCAGACAAAGATCAATCAGACTATTCCCGGTACAATAATTTGGTCCGGGAGCCGTCTTTCCCTGTGGAGGGGCGAGGTTGAATTATACAATGTACTGCTCAGCGACTCCACAAATGATAAATTGATTGAATTGAACCGTCTTTTCCTGCGTATCTCCTGGAATCGACTTCTCAAAGGGGAATTATGCGTTAACAAGTTGTTTTTTGAAGCCCCCCGGACATATTTGAAGACGGATCCACGGGGAAATCTTAATCTTGTGCAGGCGCTTTCCTCTCCTGAATCCAATGAATCAAAGCCCGTGGATTCAGGTCTCCCGTTAAATGTGGTGATCCGTGAGCTTAAAGTGATAAACGGTTTTTTTGAATATCAAACAACAGAAGAAATTGCCGAGAACCAAAAACACCGGGTGATGTTTCAAAACGTTAACCTGATCGTCGAAGATGCAAACCTTTTTAAAGAAAGCGCCCGCCTTGCCTGTAAGATTTCCGGAGGAAATATTGCCGGAAGCCGAATTGACCGATTGCATTTAAGCTGCCATCTCACAGACAGATGCCTGACCATCAATGATTTAAATCTATATACCGTTGCGGGCAGATTTGATCTTAAGGGCCGGGTGGATTTTAAAAAGGCTTTTGCCGACGGATTTATCTCGTCCCATCCGGATTTAAACGCCATATCCTATCATCTGTCCCTTCGCCAGAAAGACACGCTTCTCGAAACCTTGCCCTTCAACAGAGCAGGCTTCAAAGGATCCATAACTTCTTTAATGGAATTCAAAGGAACGGGTGTTAATCCAAAGACACTCACGGCCGAATCCACCCTGGAGCTATTTGCAAGCAACCTGTCCGCCGGGGAGGCATTTCCCCCCTTTGATGCACACGTGAACGCACAGGCCAACATGGAAAAAGGACGCGTTACGCTTCATCAGCTTGACGCCCGGGCAGAGGAGACTCACCTTAAGGTTGCCGGCAATTATGACATTTCTTCCCGTAAGATTGCCGCTGATTTTAAATTCAATACCCCCGACCTGACCGGAGTATTGTCACTGTTTGGATTCAAAGCATCGGGGAAAATGGAGTTCCATAGCAAAATAGGAGGAACGATTACGGCGCCCATTGCGCAGGCACAATTACAGGGGGAAAATTTAGAATTCGAGCAGGTGAAAATCGGCGATGCCAATGCAAAAATCCAATTTTCCAAGGGCATGCTTTCCCTGGATCATGGAAAAATTCGCAATCACAATTCATTGCTCGATATTTCCGGCACCGTCCGGATACGTGATCCCATAACGCATGATATTTTGAAAACCCCCGGGTTAGACATTGCAATAAACGGAGATGCGCTGTTTATTGAAGACTTTGTCGAGGGAATCAAAGGGAAAATTACGCTGAACGGACATATATCTGGTGATACCGCACACCCTTTGGGACGGTTGAATCTTAAAGGAGAACATATCGATGTCTATACCCGGAAAGTTCAGGAGGTCCGACTATCCTCGGATTTTGATGGCGATCGATTCAATTTGGACCCTTTTGAGATTGTGATTGCGCCCGGTGAAACAATCCTGCTCCATGGGTGGATTTCTTTAAATAAAAATTACCACTTGCGACTTGCCTCCGAGGGCATTTCCCTTAAGAATCTAACCCCGCTTCAGTTGGGAGACGGTGATACCGGCAAGGTTTCCTTTAGGTTCCAGGGTCAGGGGGGCTTTGAAAATCCTCAGATCAAAGGCGAGGTGGTTCTAAATGAGTTGCGATTCAATAACCAACCTCTGCAAGACCAACGGTTCCAAATTGAAGTCAAGGACCGGACCGCATATATTTCCGGGGGTCGGAACGTTGCTTTGGATGCAACATACCAATTTCAGACCCAAGATTTTTCAGCATCCGCCGGGTTTGACAACACCAATCTGTCCCCTTATTTAACAATTGCAGGTCAAAGCAAACTGAGTGGTTCCATAACCGGAAAAATCCAGGCCACCGGCAATGCCCGGTCACCGGATCAGATAAAAGGGTCGGCAATTATTTCCGGAATTGAGATTTTATCTAATAAAACCTTGTTGCTCCGAGCCAAAGACGTCAAGGCTTTTTTAAAGGACCAAGAGATTTCGATTCCCGGTGTCCGCCTGAACCTTTTTGAGCAAGGCGTTTTAAACCTTAAAGGTACCTGCAATTTGAATGGCGACCTTGATATTAACGCCCATGGCAATTTCCCTTTGGAAGTCATGGCGCATCTTTCAGAGGGTTTCCCCAATGCCACCGGTGACGTGGTCCTTTCTCTTTACATGAACGGAAACCTGTCGCAGCCATATATCCGTGCGGATGCTGAAATTAAGAATTGCGGGATGATGGTACCCGGTCTTTTGCAGAGCCTGCACGATCTGAACGGCAGTATCCGGGTAACCCCGGAAGCGGTTGTTCTGGATAACATCCGGGGAATGTTGGATACCGGCCGTTTTGAACTGTTTGGTGCCATTGATCTTAAGGCATTTCGACCCTCACGGATGAATCTCAAATTAAAAACCCATGATCTTCCGCTTATGATTCCCGACACATTGCAAACCCGATTGAACGCCGAACTCAATATTCGGGGCACCGCTGAAAAATCCCTGGTCTCGGGGGATATTCAAATGATCGAAGGAAAGTATTATAAAGATATGCGGCTGAATATTGCGGAAAGCCTGGGTAAAAAATCCCGGGAACAGGCTCTTCCGGCATCGGAGATCCCATGGCCGTTTTTAAAAAATATGAGCCTGGATATTACAACCCGGTACAGAGAACCTTTTATCATAGACAATAACATGGCCTTTTTGTCCCTGAAACCTGATCTCCGGATATACGGATCTGTGAATCAACCTCTGATCAGCGGAAGAGCACAGGTAGAATCCGGAACCGTTTATTTTCAAAAAAAGGAATATACTGTCAAAAAAGGGGTCTTTGATTTTATCAACCCGTATAAAATTGAGCCGGCCATTGATGTGCAAAGCGAAATAAAAATCCGGCAATGGACCGTATTTTTAAATATCTCGGGAACGCCGGATAATCTTAAGTTTACGCTTTCTTCCGATCCATGGGAAACACAGGAGAATATTCTTTCTTTGTTGATCACCGGAAGAACAACCCGGGAACTGATCTCAGGGGAAGGCGGTGTATCCCGGTCTTCAACGAAGATACTGGCGGATATCCTGGCTGAAACCGCTCAAAAGCAAATCAAGGATGCCACCGGTCTGGATGTTATAGAACTGGAATATGCGGAAGCAAAAGAGGCCGAGGCGTCGGATGAGGTAAAAGTAACCGTGGGCAAAGAGCTTTCTAAAAGAGTTACCGTCAAATACGGCATGCAGACAAAAAATGCCAGAGTCATTCAGCAGGTGATCACGGAATATAAGTTTTTCGAGAATCTTTTAATAAACGTCTTCCAGAATACCGTGGGACATTATGGCGGCGGGCTTCAATTCAGAATTGAATTCCGGTAGAGAAAGACCTATTTTTATATGACCCAATGTAAACGCAAAGACCGGATCAAGAAAACCGCAGTATTGTGGATGATAATGGTATGCATTGCCCAAGGCCCTTCATATGCTCAGAACAAGACGAAAAACGAATCCGGATCGCCGACGGTTTCACGGATTACCATCCATGTCCGGGGGATAAAAGGAGATCCGGACCCGTGGGTTGATCGGGTAAAGCGCCTTATTTTTATCCGGCAGGGAGAGACCTTTTCCCAAAAACGGCTTCAGGATTCCCTTGACGCTTTGAAGTCATCGAACCTGTTTAAAGCAATTCATGTTTCTGAATCAGAACCGAGAGAAGATCAATTTACCCTAAATTTTCAAGTAACGCCCTACCCTCTGATTAAAGATATTAAAATCAGCGGCGCTTTTCCCCTGTTGAAACGAGAAATTCTCAACGCCATGCAGTTGTATCCGGGAAATGTATATCAACAGGAAACGTTTTTCGGCAAGAGGGCGGTGATTACCGAGGTTTTCAAAAATCAAGGGTATATCGCACCGGTTGTTGATTTAGACGCCACAGAGGATCCAGTGGATCCGGCCGACGGAAATGTTGTGGTTTATGTATCTATAAACAAAGGTAAGTTTTTTCATGTACGTGACTTTGAAATCACAGGAAACCGGGCTTTTTCCAGCCTGCGCCTTAAATTGCGGATCAAAACGTATAAATCGCGCCTGACTCCGGATTTTATGAGGCGTTTTGAGAAAAAAACATTGAATAACGATATCAAAGATCTCATCCGGTTTTACCGAAAGAAAGGATACCCGGAGGTTGTGGTGACTTCCGTTGTGAACAAAGATGTCAAAACTCAAAATGCGTCTATTTTTTTAACCATTACCGAAGGACCCCGGTACACCATTGATTTTCAGGGCAATAAGGAATTTTGGGATCTGACGCTTAAAAAAGATCTGATCCTGTTTAAAGAGGGAAATGACAATGATTTTGGTCTAAGGAAAAGTATTCGAAACATAAAAAAACGTTACCGTAACGCCGGATATAAGGATTGCCGGATCGAGATGACATCTGAAACCAAACAAGATGAAGGCATGCCTGTCCGGTACATCCGCCTGTTCATTCATGAGGGGCCCCAATACCTCGTCAATTCCCTCAATGTTACCGGAAATCATGCCTTTGATGCAAAAAAAATTAAAAAACAGACCGTGACTCGAACACCGGGGCTTATGGCAAACGGTGCATGGGTTGAGGAAACCCTGGAAGAGGACAAACGTGCGGTGACCTCTCTGTATCTCAAGAAAGGATACATGAATACGAAGGTCATCGATGAAACAACCTCGCACAGGGATCTTAAAGAAAATAAAACACATATAGACATCACGCTGGACATCACCGAAGGGGTGCAGACGCTCGTATCGTCGGTGGTGATCCATGGATTGACCGTGTTATCAAACTCTGAGGCCCTTGAGGCAATCACTTTGAAAAAAGGATCCGCTTTTCGAGAGTATATGATTCGCAGTGATGAAAACACACTGAGTTCCCTGATTTCTGAAAAGGGATACCCCCATGTGAAGATAAAGGGAACTGCGGTCATCACCAAGGACAACACCCGGGCCGCCATAACCTACGAGGTTGATGAAGGACCTTTTGTTCAAATGGGCCAGGTGGCTTACACGGGGAATTTTCTCACCAAAGGACGAGTTATAGAAAAGGAACTTGAACTCCACCCGGGAAATCCGTTTTCGCTGAATAAATTTTTGAAATCTCAGCGTAATATTCGTGATATCGGAGCCTTTGACTCGGTGCGTTTCAACACCTACGGCTTAAAGCAAAAGCAAGACACAGTGAATCTGCTTCTGGAAGTGGAAGAGAAAAAGCCTTATTATATTCAATTTGGCGCAGGGTATGACACGGAAAGGGAATTTTACACCGATATCCTAACCGGAGACCACAACCTTTTTGGATTAAACAAGGAGGTTCGAGCCGGAGCGGAAATCAGCCAGATCGGGTACCGGGGGGATCTTGAATGGGTTGACCCCCGGTTTATGGGAACTCGAATCAAGTCATCAATAAACATGTTCACCGAAAAAAGAGAAACGTTTAACACGAATTTCGGCACCAGAGACCGGGGCGTTTCGTTGTCGTTTAACCGCAAATTTTTTCAGAAAGTTAACGGCAGCCTTTCTTTTGTTTATACCCATAAGGAGCAGTATCTTCGGGAATCGGACCCCATACCGATCGGTGATGAAGATGAATATGATCCCAGAGGAATTTTAACCATAAGCCCCTCTATTATTTATAATTCAGTAGATTCTTATATTCACCCCGGAAAGGGGGTGTATTCTTCTTTACTTCTGGATGTTTCCAGGGGAATCAGCAATTCCCTGGATAATTTTCTCAAGTGTCGTTTCGAGATCCGGAAATATTATACCCCATTGGAAAACCTGACATTTGCGATACGAGGAATGGTTGGGGATATTACCCCCTTTGAGGACAGCAGTACGATTCCGGAAGACCAGCTCTTTTTCCTGGGCGGCACTTCTACGGTTCGGGGATTTGATGAAAACAAACTTCGATTTGACTCCAAGGGGGATGCCGTGGGCGGACAAACTGCATTCCTGGGTAATCTAGAGGCAAGAATTGACTGGGGGGCCAATTTTGAATTTTCTCTTTTTTATGACCTGGGTTCCGTGAGAAACGCTATGCTCGACCAGGGGTCCAATGAGCTTCGTTCTTCAGCGGGGGTTGGATTGCATTATCTCACACCCATCGGTCCCATGGGGGTTTATTACGGGCACAAACTGGACAGAAAACATAATGAAAGTGCCGGGAGTTTTCATGTCACCGTTGGGTTCAGGTTTTAGATACCAGAAAACCTTATTTATCAGTTTGTTATAGGATTTTAATTGAAAAGCATACGGAAGGATAAATGGCGAATGGATTTAAAAAAGGGCCTAGAAACATAATAGTTTCCAAACCCTTGATAATTGGTGCCCGGGACGAGACTTGAACTCGTACAGAGACTGAACAAGGCTATTGACATATGCATATAATATATGTACATAGTTGTTATGCGCGTAACGTGGGACCCAAATAAAGCTGAAATCAACTTCAAGAACCATAAAATACGATTCTCTGACGCAGAGATGGTGTTTTATGATCCATTTGCCATGACTTTAGAAGAGCAAGTCGTTG
>CAZIIV010000128.1:0-4052 GCA_964539365.1 uncultured Desulfobacteraceae bacterium
ATATCTAATCGGTATTTTATTTCTGACATTTTCTTGCTATATCGAGATTATTTAAAAATTATACTTTCCAAAAATGACATCGAAAAATTTTATTCCAATTAAAGATTATTAATTTGAATTACTCTAACTTTATTCAACCCCCAGCGCCTTAAACACAGCATCAACCGGGTCTGAATAAAAACTGGTTTGGAATTTTGCGAATAGTTCTCCGGGTACCGACGGAATATCAACGACACTGCTTGTGGGTATTAAAATCTTTTTAGCTCCAGAGTCAAAAGCCACCTGAAGGATTTCAGCCAAATTCTGGACAGGGACAATACTCCCACCGAGGCTCATATTGCCGAGAGCGACCATCTGACTTTGGACAGGTTTGGCCAGTAACCCTGAACAGAATGCAATAAAACTCGCCAGAGTTAATATTTGGGATGGTCCGGTATTGTGTAATTCGACAATGTGCAAATGAAAATCATGATCACCCACTTTGGCGGAAGCGGTCACTCTGGAAATGTTGGCCTTAAAATAGTCGAATGCAATTCTAATGGCTTCCTTGGGTTGAGAGCTTGTGCCAACGCCGGAAATTGAAAGTTTTCCGTTCCCTTTAGTCACCTGGAGTTCGATTCTGTAAAGGCCCAGATGATTGCTTGTTCCCGGGCCAACCGTGTGAAGTGTTCCGGGCTTCATCGGGCCTTCGGGAATTAATGACCCGCCTCTTTGTTCCAGAACGCTGACAAACTTTTCCTCCAGGGTTTCATTATCAATATAACTGAAATGGACATCGTAAAATTCCATTCCACCGATTTTTTTGAGCTGTTCCTTAACCCGCCTCCGGCTTTCAAGGGCATAGACAAGGCAGCGTTCGACGGCATCCTTGTCAAAATCGCCATGAGGGTAAAGAAGTTTTAATAAGCCGGAAACCGTTTTGCGGACTGCAATGACATCTCTCTGGTTTAAGTTGTTTCCAATTTTAAAATACGTGTCGATGGCATCCGTAAAACTGCGTTTTCGCATTTCCCGTAAGAATTCGGCGAGAAAATCAACGATCAGGCCATACTGATTGGTCAAGTATTCCGGGCGCATCTTAGGAATTTCCCATCCCGGCAAATAGGCGTGCATCCGGTCAAAAAAGGCGGAATCGATCATTTCTTCAGGAAATGGAGCAAACAGATGTCCGGTTTTGACCAGTGTATCCACGCTTTGATTAATATTTCCAACAAAAACCATGGCGGCATTGGCGTTGATGGTGTCTCGACCTCTGGAAAAAGAACCGGAGGCCATAAAGTCTTTCATAATTTGCACACCGCCCTTGTCTTTAAAGCTGATTCCGGCGACTTCGTCAAAGGCAACCACATCCCAAACACCCACCAGCCCCACCATGCGGCTGCTCATGTTATAAAAAAGATTGGCAACCGTGGTCTGCCCTCCTGAAACCAGAATGGAATTCGGGCTGATCTCTTTATAAATATGGCTTTTCCCTGTTCCCCTGGGGCCAAGCTCGCAAATATTATAGTTGTTTTCAACCAGCGGAATTAAGCGTGCGATGAGGTGCCATTTGACGCGTTCTTCAAAATTTGCCGGTTCTAAACCCGTTGACCGCAATAGCCCATCGATCCATTGGCTTTCAGTAAAGGCTTTGCGCCCTTCAAAAACTGCTTCCAAATCAAGATTAGCCATTTGGATCGGCTTTAGTTCCGAGAGGATAAACGGTGAGCTTTTTGACCCCTCATCATAATGGTACTGAAGATCAAGGATGCACCAGATCCCGCCGACCAGGAGTTTCTCATATTTTTTAATCGTGCTGCTTCCAATTTCGATGCCTTTAACACCGAGGTTGGAGAGGGTCGCCTCATAAATATCCTTTTTTTCATTCAGCTTGACGGTGACTTTATCAATAACCTTGTAATTTCCAAGTTCCTTGATTTTGGATTTGACCTTTTCAGATTCATCCGGCCTCACATAATTTTCAGCCAGAATTTGTTTAACGGTTTTAAGCC
Source organism: uncultured Desulfobacteraceae bacterium (assembly GCA_964539365.1). Taxonomy (GTDB): domain Bacteria; phylum Desulfobacterota; class Desulfobacteria; order Desulfobacterales; family UBA11574; genus S5133MH16. The sequence goes on from CAZIIV010000128.1 coordinate 1,992, forward strand.
CTTCCTGGATAACGTCGTCGTCATCCACCGCACAATACATTCCAAGAAGATATTCAAGGACATAAACCGGAACATTGGCGCCCTCTTTAAGCATTTTGGTCAGGTCTTTTCGCACCACACGACCGGCAAAATGAATATTCAGTAAAGCGTCAATACTGGTTGCATCAGCATCCATGGTCTTTCCTTTTAAAAATCGTTTGCAAAGGCGATATCTATGATGATCGGCATTCGGTCATATTCAGTATCATCAATGTTTCTTAATACCAGGGAATACGTTTTTTTGTTGTCATACGATCCTGTCTTGAGGGCCAGTTTGACGGTCTTCTGGCGTTCTTCCATTGACGATGAACTGCTGTCGAAGGTAACCTTTTCCTCGCTGCTGATCAGTTCATTTTTATCACGTAAAGACACCTTAAGCGTGATCGGTTTGATGCGGTCGCTGACAGGATCGGTCTGGATAAACCTGTAAACGGGCCTGTTCGTTACCAGCTTCTTGTATGAACCCAGCAGGGATACTCCGACCTGCTTTACCTCAGATTCTACCAGGCGTTTTCCCTTCATTTCGGATACCATCACCACGGGAACGACAATCTCCTGAAGCATGGCCCCGCCATGAAAAAATCTTGCGCCTCCCGAAAAGCTGAACCGGTTGGTTCCCTTGGCAAGCAGGAAGTCCATTTTAGTATCCGTGTTGGCGGATGTTTTTGTGTTTCCGAAGTAGGCCCTGTCGGAGCTTACCAGTTTTTTCCCCAGTATGAACCGCTTATGAGTTTTTAGCGCGTCCTTGGGATTGATTTCAATTTTGCTTTTATCAATGGGCGCGGGAGCTTTCTCCTGATAAATGAATCCATGGTCCGCCGTAATTAAAATTCTTGTCCCGTTTAAGCTGTCAATGATGAATCTGACTAAGGCGAACAGGTCATTGATCGTTTTTCTTACCGCTTCAAACGTATTGCTTTCCGAAACAGCCTTGTCACCAATCGCATCGATCCGGTCATGGAAAATATAGATCAGGCGATGCGGTTTAACAAATTCCCGTCCGCTACCCTTGCTCATGGACATCAGGTCATCTGCTTTGATGGCTGTACCCTGATAGTTGCTCAATATATCGGCCCGCTGATCGAGCGATCCGGCAGGTTTTCCATCCACAAGGATATCCGCTGCCGGGCTTTCTTTAAACGACAAGGTTTTATGAGGTAAAAGCGCTGCCATTCCCAGGGCCGTGTAACTTGGCAGAATGCCGAGCATGGGTTCAAGTTCAGCCTTCAGGCGGTAGGTCCCATTAATTTTTTGGGTCAGTTCCTCTGCGGCTTCAAAGCGGAAAGCATCGCTGATAACAACAAACAGCCGGTTTCTGGATGATTCTTTCAGTGTCGGTTCAATATGTTTTTTAAAGAAATCGTACTGGTTGGGGATAAAAGGTATTTTCCACTGGCGCAGCAGGCTGTCTGTGTTTTCCGATTCTAAAAAATCACCCCATTTCAATGAAAGTTGATCCATAAACCAGCCGCTGTAACAATTTTCTACTGCCTCCCGCAGCGTTTTCAAAACATCCCAGCCCGCCAGATCGGCCTTGTCCGAAAGCTCGTAAAACCTGCGGTACTGTTGATCAAAAAGAAACAGTTCGCTGATATATGCATTAAACATGCGTTCAGCGTCGGAAAAGCTCAGGCCCGCATCGTATTTTTTTCTCAGCTCAAAGAGTTCAATGGCAGCCTCCAGGGCGTGATAAACGGTTTGATAAAGGTTTTCCTGAGAATCTTCACTTAATACGGTGGTTGCCCAATAGGTGTCGCGTCTGAGTTTGATTGCTTCCCGAAGCTCCTGATAATCTTTTTCGGAATCCGTACCGATCTGATTTCTAAAAGCACTGATGATTCGCCGTTCGATGGACTCAAATGTCATGGTTTCAAGCAATGATTCCATATCCAACGTTATCAACACATCATCAATTTTCAGCTTTTTGGCAATGAATCCTGAAATCAGGTTGAAATTCTTAAAATGGCCGGTGTTACTGCGCCACTGGGACAAGAATACGGAAGAATTCATTCGTTGAGAGGG
>CAZIIV010000128.1:4152-8300 GCA_964539365.1 uncultured Desulfobacteraceae bacterium
ACGGCAAGCATTTTAAGGTCGAGATCCTCTTCGCTGTCATCCGGTGAAACCCATTTTTTAAGTCGGTTAAGCCTGTCCTGGCTTTTGAAAAAATCCCGGCGTTTTTGTAAAAACGGGCGCATGCTTTGATTCGCAAGGTCCAGCTCTTTTAAAATGATGGATGCTTTATCCGCATGAAATGTATAGCTGTAAAGGCGGATATCAACCAGCCAGTCTTTTTCGGGCGGGGGTTCATGATAAGGGGCGTAGAGGACATATTTCCCGGTCGTATCTTCAGATTCGAGTTTGATTTTCAGTTCAAGGGCGCCATGCTCATCAAGCCGCAGTATGGAAACGCCGTCCAATTCCAGTGATGGCAAAATTTCTTCAAATTCCTTTTCGCCGTCATACCAGAAGATGATGCGCTTACCTTTCTCTGAAAAAATGCGATTTAAGGTGTCCGTGATCTGTTTGATGTCCATAAGGTTATTTCATCTTGTGTCTTTCGTGTGTTTCGTGGCAATCAACTGCTTCCCTTTTTCCGTCAACCGGTATTTCTGCAGTCGGCTGTTGGGTTTGTCGGGGATGGTCATTTCAATCAACCCCTGCTGCAATGCAGGCGCCAGGTACAGGATGCGAAAATTCTTGCGTGCGCGTAGTCCAAGCCTGGATTGCAGTTGATCACGCCCCATCTCACCATTTAATATTTCAAGGAGTCGCTTCACTTGGGGTGTGACCTGGGGTGTGACATGGGGTGTGACCTGGGTTGCTGAATCGCCTGACTCCGCCCCTGACTCTGCCCCCAATGCTGCTTGTTCAATGGTGATGGTCTGCGCAAGGTAAACTGTAAAACGCACGCGCATACCGATTTCAACAATCTGCGGTTCAGGCAGCCCCAGATCTTCAGCTTCCTTGAACATGCGGCGCACCCCGCTTCCCCATTGTTCGATTAGGTTAAGCTCGCGGAATACACGGGCAATTACCGGATTTCGAATCTTGGAAATCCCCTGCTTCATGTCTTCAATCGTCAGGCCGGGCAAGAGGATGCCGGGGTTTTCGATTTCGATGCGATCATCAAAAAAGGCGATTCGGATGGGGGCACCCCGTTGAGAGTAGTCGGTGTGCACCAGTGCATTGATGACCGCTTCACGGAGGATGGTCAGAGGGATGCTCCAGACATCCTTTCGGCGGACTTCTGAAAAATCCGCCCCGCGCATGGCGTGTTTCTTCAGAAAAAGCATGATGCTGTCCACCGCCTTCGGCGGATGATCGTACAGTTCGATATGATCGAAAATTTTGGATTTATCTTTGCCGATAAAACGACCGCATTGTACCCAGGAATCAGAAAAATGAAGATTCCGTTCCTTGCCGAACAGCAACACAGCCCCTTTGGTAGGAACCAGTTTGCCCTGCTCTTTCCGCAGCAGCTTGAGCGTCAGCAGTTCTTTTTCGCTCAGTTTGCGGCGGCCTTCAAACAGCTCTTTTGCCGCTTTCAGGTCCAGATCGTCGACGGACAATTCATTCATGGGCATTTCATCGAAGGAGATTCCCTCGACGGACCGGCGCAGCTCGGCAATCAGTTCCCAATCCGCCAGCCGGTTGGTCGAACCGAGTCGGACATAGACGCCGCTTTCAGGGCCCTCCGAGCGAAGGAAATGAGGCCGGGAACTGCTTAGAAAGACTTCCGCAATCAAAACCGTCTTGCCGTCGACTGTTATCATCTCGATATTCGGCACGAGGCGGGGAGCGATCGAATCAGCGATCATATTGCAGAGCCGCTCCTCTTCATCGAGCGGATCTTTTACACCGACAATCTGTCTGTCATCTCGCACACCGATGATCAGCCGCCCGCCGGCCGTGTTGGCAAAGGCCACAAGCGTTCTCAACAAAGATCTGGGCGAAGACAGATCTCTTTTAAATTCCAGGATCTTGCCTTCGGGCTGGGCAATGAGAGTTTCAATGGACGGATTCACCCGATGGCCTCCTTAAGCATTTCAATTCTATGGACCTGCGGATTCCCTTTTTTGCAGGCGCTTTTTAAAATGAACCTTCTGTGTACACTGCGCTTTCTGGTGAACATATCAGTCTTTTCCCGTGATTGTTTTCACCTCCGCAAGGAGATTGCCGAATTTGCCGTAATTGACTTTTACGCCGTCATCCAGATCCAGGGATATCTTCATGTCGGCATAGTGCCGAAGTTCGTCATCGAATGCGGAAAGCTCGGCCTGCTTCTTTTTCAATCCATCCATCTCTTTTTGGATCTTTCTCTGGGCGGATGCCGTCGTTGCGGCATTTTTCTCATGCTGAAGGTATTCCAGCCTTGCACTGAACTTTCCCTGCAAGGGGGTAACATAGCTGCTGCGCATTCTGGACAGGGTGGATTCGTTGTACCGGTGCAGGTAAACCAGGCATTCAAAGGCCTTGTGCTTGCCGCTGGAAAAGAGCCAGTAAATAGGCCGCTTTTTATAGGTCTTGAGATGATCCTTGAAAAACCCGGTGCTGAAATATCGCCGGATGGTATCGATGGGATCTTCGTTGTTTTTAGGTTTTAAAGTGCCGGCCACAAATTTGATATTTTCCGAAAGGGTTTCGGGCGGCCAGGTGACCTTTAGAAATTCCACAAAACGGTTGGCCGCATCATCGGGAAACCAGTCCAGATCCATGACCGGGACAATGCCGTCGTCATCGGCCGGAAAGGTTTTGTAGTGGGAAGGGTCAAAGTCCTTGTTGCCGCTGTGGGCATAAATCAGCCCCGGTTCATCTAGACTGTAGCGGCCCATCATGCAGCCCACGGCATAAGAGATGACTTCCTTCATAGTATCGATCAGCAGCAGGGTTTCCAGTTCTTCCTCGCTTTTGTTGCCGCCATAGCGGTAATGCGGATTGCAGGTCAGGGTGATCTCGGGAAGCGGTACATCCGGTGTCAATTCATCCTGAAGGCCATAGCCTTCGATGAAGATGTGGTTGTTTTCTTCTTCGAGATGCTGCATTTGATCTATTATTTGCTGACAACGATTTCTATAATCCCCATACGACCCAACGATATCCACACTATTATTGCCTTTAGGCAGAATAGGATGGCTTTCAAAATCCCAAGAAGTTTCGTAAGAATCCCAATCAACGTCTGACAAATGAATTAACTGCTTCACAGTTTCACAACAATATTTGAAAAATTCTTCTTTAATGTTCCAATTAAAAGGTAACGAACAAACATCTGCAATATTGGTATTTAATGTTGGATTGAGAGCTTTCAGAATATCTGAAACAATTTTTGTATTAAGATAACCTAATACTATAGGATACATTTCTTTGACATTATCCCCAAACAATAATGTTGGAGCAGCCTTATTAAAAAGACAATTTGATTTTAGTAAACGAAAACCTGTTCCTGTGCTGGTAACTAAATTCCATGTTACCCCATCCCGATACCACAGCTCTTCTTTCTGTATCCTAGCAATTCTGTCTTCGCGGTAAAATTGTCTGGCATCTGGCGACCAATCAATTACGTCTAAAATATTTCCACTCCACTTTCTAAATTCTCCCCCTTTTGCCATCAAAGACCACTTCTTTTTCTGACCAATATTGGCAGAAGAAACTTCCCAAAAATATTTAATATATTTCTCATTATTGCCGGTAATGTTTTGGCCATCAGAAATGAGCGTATCTCCTAAATTATTAATTTTGAATAGATTCAGGATGTTATCACTCACCCAATAGGCAATCGGGCTGCCGGGGATTTTCTTGAAGTCGGCGGCGGAGGCATGAAAAAGCCAGCCGCAGTCGCTATTTTTGATGGCCTCAAGTGTTTTTGGACTTTGGTTTTCTGCTCCCCGAAAATCAGACAGCCGGATATATTCGCCCTTGAAGTTTGGATTCAGGGTATTTTCAAGGGTAAATGTGCAAATCGGGACAGTTGCGCCATCAAAACCGGAATATTCAAGCTGAATCAGAGATGTAATGGTTTTATCATGGATCAAAGAATTCCTGAGTTTTTCATAGGAGGAAATGAACATCCATACAAAAGGCGACATAAAGCCAAGCTGACCGTTTGGATTTGTCAGGCGAGTATTACGCACAATAAACGCTGAAAAAAGATCGGACTTTACATCAGCGAAATGATCTTTAAGAAATCCTTTTATAAGCCCATTCATCCCCTTACCGCCCATATA
>CAZIIV010000129.1:0-8274 GCA_964539365.1 uncultured Desulfobacteraceae bacterium
GGAAAAAAATATAAGAAATGTTGCTTAAGGTAATCAAACTGTGTCCCTTTTCGCAGCCCCCAGCGATAGTGTTCAATGATTATCCGATTCTGGAGTATTTTAAAGGTCGATTTATTCAGTATACCAAGACTATGAGCAATCGAAAAACAGGTGAATGATACTTTTTTAAAGGTGATTTTAACAGGGAGACAAACATGGCATCAATAACAGATCGAATGATACGAGCAGCAAAACTGGATGTGAACCTCTATGAAGAGGTCGAAGCGGACAAAGGCGCCACGGGTCAAGCCATGGCAGTTGTTGTTCTTTCCAGTGTTGCTCTAGGAATCGGAACTGTCGGCACGGCGGGGATAAAGGGACTTGTTCTCGGCACCATAGTTGCCTTGGTGGGATGGTTTATCTGGGCGTTTCTGACATACTATATTGGAACCAGATTGCTACCTGAACCACAAACAAAAGCAGACTATGGGGAGTTGCTTCGCACCATCGGATTCTCCAGCTCTCCGGGGGTGCTCCGTGTTTTGGGGATCATCCCCATGCTGGGGAATATCCTTAATTTCATTTGCGGCATCTGGATGTTGGTAGCGATGGTCATTGCCGTCAGGCAAGCGCTTGACTATAAAAGTACTGGGCGAGCCGTCGGAGTTTGTCTTATCGGTTGGATTGTTCAGATCGTCATTTTCGCTATGTTTTTTGGGTTAGCAGGTGGATTTAAAGCTTCACAGGGTTAATTCATATTCAAACCATGGAATTTCAGATTCTCCAACAATCCGTAAAATAAGGTTCTCACAACAACTTGTGATATCCAATTGGCAATGAGCCTGGATTCCAGAATAATTATCCTATTTGTGAGTCCAGATTGTCTCACAAAATTCAAGACTTCTTTATGTATTCTTCAGTTGCCAGAAAGTGAAGAATACGGCTATCATTGTCCACTTTGACGTATCGAACACAAAGGGTGGATTAACGTTAAAAGTTCACGCCTTTTTTATTTGGAAGGTTATACAATATATTGGGGTAATAGAATCTGAAGCGAAACTTTGGATACCTCCAAAGTCTATGCATTTAACCCTGATTTGATGTAGCTGCTGTCAGACATCCCTTAACTCTATCCCTAAAAACCCTCCAATCTTTATAAGGCCGTTTGGGGTGCAATCGTCACTTTCGTATATCACAACAGTAGTTGGCCATGCATGTTTATGTCTGACAGTTCCGTCTGGATAAAGAAGGGGAGTAACACCGTCATTTTCATATAATATAGTCTCCCTTCCATCAGTGACGTAATTTATTGGCTCATTATTTCCATCAAGAATTGGGCTCCAATCACCATAAACATCATATCTGTGTTAAAGTACATGGAGTAATTGAATCTTTGTATATAGAAACAGTATAAATAACGTAGTCATTTGAAAAGACTTCAAAAGTATCCGTGGTTAGATAATTTCTATTATTGACAATAAGACTACAAATAAAGCAATCATCATGAAACATACCATCTTCATGATGATGAAAGGTAATAGCAAGAATAGAAATAAAAAAGATAAAGATAAAAAAGATAGATAATCGCTTGATGAGTTTCTCCATGGGTTAACCTGTTGGAGGCAAATTATATAATAGGCAAAGCTACCAATAATTGGCAAAGGACCACGGGGGTGAGACCGTGGGAATCTACTTTGAGAAAAACACAGGTATTTTTAAAAAGGCAAAAATCATGCCAAAAAGCAGTTATGCCACATTTCCTTTGATATCATATGGTTATATAAATTGTCTGGTAAGAACGGGTAAAATAATTCATCAAAAATCTATGTAATTGTGAGGTAAATTACATAAAAACTATTACATTGTTTACTAGGTAAAAGGTACTAGATTGAATGGGGGTGCTAGGTAATTTCTAATATTTTAGTATTAGCTTTGGTATTAAATTTTCTAATACTCGGCGTTTTATTTAGAGGGAAATATACCGGAAATATTTTATTTTTCGACTACATATACCTTGCACATACTGAAATCAATTCTTGTTCATTACATATACCATAAAAATGAAAAGGGCAAACTCCGCAAAAAGGATTTACCCTTATTAAAAAACAATATCACACGAATTTTATGGACATGATATTTACATTTCCATTGCAGCTAAATAACTTTTATGGAACAACACTCACCGGGACACCTTCATGTGGCGTTCTTTTCTTGGATTTGAGCTCCCGGGGGTCCCGCATGGTCTTTAATATTTCAATGCTGCTTTTTAATCCTCTGTTAATCCGGCACATGTCAATGGCCATCCCGGCAACCTGAGCCACAGCTTGAATAAAATTCACATCCTCCAAAGTAAATTCCCAAGGTTCAGCCGTGTAAACACGCAGAGCACCAATGATATTCCCCAAGCTCGTGATCGGAACAGACAGTATTGAGGCGATTCCCTCTTTTTTCGCCGCTTCAGGGTACTGAAGCCTGGGATCGTCACTGACATCATAAACCGCAACAGGTCCATCTTCCAGGGACGAAGCAATGGAGCGTAAAGCGCTCAAAGGACCTTTATTCAGATATTCATCACTCAGACCGAATGCGGCGGCCAGTGACAGTTCATTGGTTTTTCGGTTAACCATAAACATTGCACACCCCTTGACATCCAAAGCTCTTTTGACACTCTCCACCGTGACCAGAATAATCTCTTCCACATCCCTGGTCGAAGAGATGGCATCGGTAACCTTAAGCAGTGTTTCATAATTCAATATTTGTTTTTCCATGGTTCCCTCCTTTCGTCTGGAATATTTATCATTGAATTTATAGAAAATTATTTTATGTTTTGTTTTTTTGACGAAACTTTGGGGATCTTTTTCATTATTAACTCTCATTTGAATAGAGTTTAAAAAATTGAAGTGACGAAACAATAGACAAAGAGTAACAAATTGAGAATTAGGCCAGCAGAATAAGAAGTTTTATATAATGGTAATCGAATCGAGATAGAGGTCAGTTTTCAAAAAAGAATATATTAAAACCGTAATTGTGTCAACAAATTTACAATTATTTAAGATGTTTGTGCCACATTGTAGTATTGATATGTCGTATGGATGAATGGAAATATTTTATGTGGTAAATTCAATGTATCTTGCCAATCCCTGAACTCCTCTAAAACCAATGGATATCAAACTCGGACTGTAAATATCAAGCCAGGATTATTTTTCAGATATCCAATCATTACATGGCCTATTACCGGGGTTGTGATATCTAATCGGTATCCAACCAAAAGGAAAACCCCACCTCCATATAAGAAGCGGGGTTCCTTGTAACATCATATCTGTTCTCCCTAATGCTAATCATTAAAGGAAAAATTTGAACATTCTAAATAACTTTACTCCTATTAAATTATTTGTCAAGGATTTTAAGGTATTAGGAATGGTTGCTAAATTTGACAAAAATGCAACACAATTAATAATCTACCCTCTCCCTCAACTCCCTACCACATTTAAAGAACGGAAGCTTTTTCGCCTTAACTTTAACAGGGTCCCTGGTTTTAGGATTCCGGCCAGTGTAAGCCTTGTATTTTTTGACATAAAATGAACACAGACCCCGGATTTCCACCCTGTCTCCATTTGCCAAGGCGTTTGCCATTTCATCAAAAAACATCCTTACAACCGCTTCGGCTTCGTTTTTCGAAATCCCTGCTTCGTTTTGAAGCGCCTCAATAAGATCCAGCTTGTTCATCTGTAGCCTCCGAAATTTTTGTTATTTAAACGAAATACATTGGTTACAAGGAAATGTCAAGAAATCTGTGTGGTTAAAGAAGGAAGGGGAATGGGTTGTGATGTAACTGAGGCTTCGAAGTGATGATTTCAGACTTAAAATCTGACTCATTATCAGAGTGATCTTGGTTTAAGGTTTAAGATAATCATCTTTTATTTATTTTAGAGCTAATCGGTGGCGAGCCCTAAATATTTGCCCGAAGGGAGTTGAGGATGTAAGTGTTCCCTCTAAGACATGAGAGCAATGTCCGTTAACGATGATTTTTTATCACATTTGAAACTTCTTATTACAATGGCCAAGGCTTATTTAAAAAATTATCCCATTGGAAAGTATCGAAAAGCCGCCATCATAGAAAACTCCCATCACGTTTTTTATCACTCCCTGCAATTTGCCAGTTCAGAAACTCAATCGGGTATTACCTCCGAAGTTAAGGCAGAAGAGGAGCAGGAATTTCATAAGAGAGTTCAGCTTCTTGCCGTAATGGCTAAAGCAATAGCTGAAGACCGCCTGACAGGGAATTTCAAAAAAAAGTACCTTCAAGATAATTTAAATAGACTCCCCCCTGTGTGAGATATTGATATTCAGCTTCAACTTTACGATGTGATATAGACGACGGACACAGAGTCGTTGCCACCTGTCAGATTTGTATTAACCCATTTATTATAGGCAGAATGGGCTGATAATTCGTAGTCAAAAAGGGATTATCTGTCAGAACCTGCAAACCCTTTCCTCCTTTGTAGGGTAAACACCGACAAAAAAAATGATAGATATGCTACAGAAAAATCACATAAAGAACGATACCCAACCCTTAATTTTTACGGTATTGTATTATGGATCACATCTTGACTAAAAATTGTGACAAGATCTAAAAGCCAAATAGCGATAGACCAAGTTCCCTATATCTATCTATAAATTGTAGTTTTAGTTTTTCCGTAATATTGAATAATACTGTCGCTATTCTTGAATTTGATAAAATTTAACATTATGTAAGTATACTTGACAATTCAAAAGTTCTATTTATTCAAAATAAAGTCAAGATTTGATGTGGGGAGGAAAATACTGTGGTAGCGACTTGGATAGACCAGATATTCGAAGATATCGTAGAGACAATACGCGAACCCCTTTTGGTGCTGGATTCAGATCTGAAGATTATCTCAGCAAACCGAAGTTTCTATGATTCATTCAAGGTAAAACCTGAAGAGACCGTGGGGCAGCTTATTTATGACCTGGGAAATAAACAGTGGGATATCCCCAAGCTGCGGGAACTGCTGGAAACCATCCTTCCCGAAAAGACCAGCTTTGACAATTATGAGGTTGAACACGATTTTACCACCATCGGCAGGCGCACAATGCTGTTGAATGCCCGCCAGATTGAACGAGCGATGGGCAAGGAACGGATCATCCTGCTGGCTATCGAGGACATCACCGAGCGTAGGCAATTGGAAGACCTGCTGGAAGACTCTGAAGAGCGCTACAGGCGCATTTATGAGACCGCCGATGACGGGATATTGCTTCTCGAAAAACGCGAAGGACATATAGTCCATGCTAATCCGGCCGCCGAGGAAATGTCGGGTTATTCCGAAGCGGAGTGCATCGGAAAAATGCTGCAGGATATCGGCGTCCCGCTCAATATGAGTGATTTCCCGACGATAATGGAATCCTTGATCAAGAGAGGCATTCTTAATTACGAAGATGTTCCGGTGAAAACCAAGTCCGGGCAGAATATCTACGCGGACATATATATGGTCAACAGGGCAAGACTGGCCCAATGTAATATTCGCGACATCACCAATCGCAAGAAGGCAGAACAGGTACTCAAAGAATCAGAAGAAAGGTATAGGATTATATTTGAAGGAGCTGCAGAGGGCATACTGGTGGCGGACATGGAGACCCGGAGATTCAGATACTGCAATCCAGCCTTATGCGAGATGTTGGGGTATGCCGAAGAAGAGCTCATAGGGCTGGGCGTTACGGATATCCACCCCAAAGAGTCGCTCGATCACGTCCTGGCCGAGTTCGAGGCCCAGGCGCGTGGCGATAGGCTTCTCGTTCCGAATCTTCCCTGCCTCCGGAAAGATGGCAGCGTCATCTTTGCGGACGTCCAAACGACCTCGGCCGTCATCGACGGCCTGGAGTGCAACATGGGGTTCTTCACCGATGTCACCAAGCGCAGGCAGATCGAGACGCAGCTCCGTCAGGCCCAGAAAATGGAAGCCATCGGCACCCTGGCAGGCGGTGTGGCCCATGATTTTAACAATATACTGACCACCATCATCGGGAATGCTGAATTTATGTTAATGGATATCGACACTGATAACCCCTTAACTGAGAATATAGAGGAGATCAAGATAGCCGGGGAAAGGGCAGCCGCTTTGACCCGCCAGCTCCTCGCCTTCAGCCGCAAACAGATTGTACAGCCTGAGATTCTGGATCTGAATAAATTATTGACAGGTATCGAGAAGATGCTTGTTCGCCTGATTGGAGAGGATATTGATATTCTGATGATCCAGGAATCTGCCTTATGGAAGGTAGAGATAGACCCCGGACAGATGGAGCAGGTGATTATGAACCTGACGGTCAATGCCAAGGACGTCATGCCCTTGGGAGGCAAGCTCACCATTGAAACGGCCAACATGGAGCTGGACGAGAACTATTTTGATGAACACGGCATTATTGAAAAGCAGCCAGGCTCTTATGTGCTGCTGACTGTCAGTGATACCGGCATTGGGATGGACAAAGGAGTCCAGGAACATATCTTTGATCCTTTTTACACCACCAAGGAGAAAGGCAAGGGCACAGGATTGGGCCTGTCCACGAGCTACGGCATTATCAAACAAAACAATGGGTTTATATGGGTCTACAGCGAGCCCGGACAGGGTTCCACCTTCAAAATTTATCTGCCCAGGGTGAAAAGAGATATTAAGACGGAGGAAAAAGAACAACCCCCTGTGGAGAATCTTAGTGGTTCTGAGACCGTTTTGATTGTAGAAGATGACAATAGCCTTCGAAAACTTATGCAAAAGTCTCTCCAGCCCCATGGCTACAGAATATTGGTGGCTGAAAACGGGGAAGATGCCTTGAGAATAAGCGAGGAACACGAGGGAACGATTGATCTGATGATCACTGATGTGGTGATGCCTAAGATGGGCGGCAAGGAAACAGCAGAACGATTGAAAACGCTCCACCCACAAATGAAGGTAATTTACATGTCCGGATATACGGACGACGCTATTGTTCGTCACGGTGTTTTGGCACCGGGACTTAATTTTCTCGAAAAGCCGTTTTCACCGAAAGGTTTGGCGCACAAAGTGCGGGAGGTGCTGGACAAGAAACAAGATTAAATTCGTGCCACAAGTCACGACTAATTATCCTATTCTTGAGCGCCAAACATTCTGAAAAACTCACCAATACCGTTAATATTATTGATCCAGATTTTTACTTTAAAAGCCCCTACATATTGGGGTACCCTCTGAAAAAATGAATTACCCCTCAACTTCATGTTACTGCTATGGAGCACCGGGATTGAACGATTAAAATATTCTGTTTCGTAAATTGATATCTGAAAAAAGAACAAAATTCAGATCAGTAATGGAGATCACATGAATTGGACTTGTTTCAATTTTTTGGATTACTCCAAGGTCTATGCGCTTAACCCTGATTTGATGTAAGTGCCATCTACCATGTCCAAAGTTCGATGGCCGGAAAGTATCTTTCACCGGCATCCATAGTATAATAAATTGTACAGTAATAGCCTCTCAACCACCATGTAAAAGCGTTCCAACTCCTTCCTTACCCCATAACCCCATCCCAGATTCAGTATAATAAAATCTGGTTCTTCTCCAATTTAGTTGGAGAAGAGGGTCCAAGGATTCCAGGGGTCAAGGATCCAAGGGTCTATTTTCTAAAGACTTTATCAGCGACTTTAACATTCTTTTGATTTCTGCGATGCCTTTCTTTCATGTCCTTTATTTGTAATTCTTTAGCATTTTTATCCGCCAGTTCTGTGGAGGATCACTCGAACCCTTGAATCCTTGACCCCTTGTACCCTTTGGAATCACATTCGCTCAATTGGAAATGCCCCACATATTTTACCCTAATTGACTACAACTAATCGGGAGATGATCCAATTTTATAAATTACAATTACATAGTAAAAGTCTCCCTAACCCTCCATATCACCAAATCTCATAGAACAGTACCAGCATCCCTAACCCTCCGTATCCCCAAATCTCATGGAACAGTACCAGTATCCCTAATCATCCTGATCCCCAACCCTCCTCATCCCTCCAACACTTCTCATTTTCTCCTGCTCCTGTTTCTGCTCTTCCTATCACAAATAAAACTTCTTGTGTCAGGACCAAAACCTTTCTCGAAACAATGGACAGTAATACGCATGGTGCTGGTGTTGGGTTTGTTCTGGGGAGGGGTCTGGTAGTCTATGATTATTTTACTATTGCTATCCCGGCTGACACCACGGCGAACGCAATTTAAACGCATTTCAGCGCCCGGAGAAGCGATTTAAGGGGTGTTT
>CAZIIV010000130.1:0-8059 GCA_964539365.1 uncultured Desulfobacteraceae bacterium
ATTCCATTATTAAAATATTTAAAGTATATTCAATTGGTTTTGCTATTTATTCTCGACAGTATCAGAAAACTGACGGTTGAAATGAAAAAAATGAATGAATTTGCTTGACTAAATAAAAAGCACCATTTATATATTGTTTAATTAAATAAATATGGTTCAGTAAATATGGGCATAAAAGAAAGGAAAGAAAGAGAAAAAGAAAGAAGAAGGCAACAGATAATGGTTGCTGCAAAACGGGTGTTTTCTGTAAAAAACTTCAACAGAGCGACCATGGAAGATATCGCCAAGGAAGCGGAGCTCAGCCCCGGCACCATTTATCTTTATTTCAAAAACAAAGAAGAGTTGTTTGCTTCTCTTTCTCTGAGAATTCTGCATTATATGAGTATCCGGCTGGAGCAGGTACATAACGAAAAGTTTCAAGAGCCCGAAGAAAAAATAAACGCGTTGAAGCAAGCTCTGTATGAAGTTTACGAATTTGATCCCATTGTTCTTATTAACATGTTCCATCTTCAGTCAAGTGAAACCCTAAGAAATTTATCCCCCCATCTTCTTTCGGAGATTAAAGACCTGTCTCGAAGTTCGTTCCGTTCCATGGCCAAAATATTTGAGCAAGGAATAAAAAAAGGAGATTTTATCGACAGACATCCGGTGGCGCTCGCTGATATTGTTTGGGCGCTGTTTTCAGGGGTGGTTCTGTGGGAGGAAAGTAAACGGTTGATCGACAGCCAAAAGGACTTTTTAGAATCGACCCTTGAAATTGCATTTGAAATTTTTAGCCGAGGCATAAGAACATCCCCCGGGCCTGTAAATTCCGAACAGACATTAAAAGATTTTGTTTATAACCACTAGGTTGCAATAGAATGCGGCATTTTTCTAACAATTAACCGGAAAGGGGGTGATAACAAATCTGCTGTGGAAAAAAGATAAGGACGTGATCGTATACAACGGTTACACTGTCAGTATTGTTTTCTTTTTTTCATTGGCAATGGTTTCTAGCAACCGGAGGTTTCGAGAGTGGTGTAATACCGAAACACCCAATACTCCGGTAATTAACCGTAATGTTTAAAAATTTAAGGAGGTGTACTAATGCCAAAGTATGCCAAAGGGTATAATCAACCGGTAGACAGGATTCCGGGACGAGGATGGGCCGTGATTTTAGCCGGAACAACCATCAATTTATGTCTGGGGTGTCTGTACGCATGGTCGGTCTGGCTTAAGTATTTAACGGACAACGCATACATGGTGGCTCACGGCTGGGCGGGTGCTCTCACCGCCGAGCAGGCCTCCAACCCCAAGTCAATGTGTATTTTAATTTTCGCACTGCTCATGATTCCCGGCGGGAAAATTCAGGACAAGTATGGGCCCACCGTGGCCGGCAGCATCAGCGCCGTGTTCATGGGGGCGGGAATGATTATCGCAGGTATGGCGCAATCATATTCCGCAATCCTCTGGGGCTTCGGGGTGGGCGGCGGTATTGCAATGGGCATCGGTTATGCCGCTCCCGTTCCCGCAACACGAAGATGGGTCGGCCCGCACCAGGTGGGCGTCATGATCGGAATTACGGTCTCTGGATACGGCGGTGCGGCGTTCTACGTTGCGCCGCTCATCAAGTGGCTGATTACAAGCTATTCTCTCTCCACATCATTTGTAGTACTGGGAATTGCTTATCTTATTGTCATCGGTATTGCCGCACAGGTACTGGCGTGGCCCGAAGAAGGGTATGTGGGCCCGCAACCGCCTGAGGCAAAGGCCGGGGCAAAAGCAGCACCGTCGCGGACCGTTGTGGACTGGACCGCCGGAGAGATGGCGAAGACCTGGCAGTTCTATGCATTGATCGCCCTGTTCTGCCTCAACACACAGGCAGGTCTTCTGATCATCGGGCACGCCGCCAAAATTGTAAAGCCCTTTCTGGAACAAGGATTCATATTGGTGGCTGCCGGCGGGTTTATGAACGCTGCGGGACGGATCGGAACCGGCAAATACTCGGACATCATCGGCAGGGACAGGGCATACATGATCAATGCCTCTGCGGCTGCCGTCTGCATGTTCGCGCTGCCTGCAATCATTGCGGCCGAGTCGCTTTTCTTGGCGTTTGTCGCATGCATGATCGCCTACTGGGTTTATGGCGGCGGCCTTTCCCTGATACCTTCTTACACCGCCGATTTCTTTGGTCCCAAAAACCTGGGCTTCAACTACGGCCTTGTGTTTATCGGCTGGGGTCTGGGCGCATTCATGCCCAAGCTGGCAGGACATATCCGGGACGTGACCGGGACTTACGATAATGCCTTCTATGTTGCGGGCGTCTTGCTCATTGCTGCCGTGCTTCTTTCCCTTGTCACCAAGAGGCCGATGAAGGCCGGAGAATAGCGCGCCTCATAAACAAAAAATTAACCATTAACGATAGGCGGTAAGGGACAAACCCTTACCGCCTTTTTTAGCTGCAATTGTTTAGTGATACGATGCGAACCTGGCAATTCCGTCAACCACCGGCTCCATGGCTTCCGTTAAAAAAGGAACGCCGACAAAACGATCCACAAGCACAAGGGCCAGTATTACATAAGGTCCCATTCTGGAAAATACCGTCCAGATACGCTCCTCCGGTACCACCAGGTAGATCAGCCTTGAACCGGCAAGCGGGGGAATGGGTAGAACATGGTAAGCGGTTGCGGCAACACTCAGGTTGAGCAGCACGTCAATAACACGGTCCGTCCATAGAAAATACTTGACGTAAGCCGCAGACATTGCAATGGTGAGGTTTGCAAAGGGGGCAATCAGGGATACGATACACCATCCCAGTTTTTGTTTTTTAAACCTGATAGTTTGCTCATTCACCTGCTTGCCCCAGCCGAAACCTCCCAAAAAAAAGACAATGGTACCGACAAGATCCAGGTTGGTGACCGGATTGAAATCCATACCTTCGTCGCGTTGCGGGTGGGCGAAGCTAAAGGCAAAAAAGCGTGTAAATCCTGAGCTAAACGTTACGATGACAAGAATGGATACGCAATAGTAAAGAATTTCTTCTGCATTAAAGTTTTTAATGGGCAATTCAAATTCTCCAATCTTTTAATATTAAGATGACGTAAATATTCCAATGTTATTGTTAAAATATGGAAAATATAGAAAAATAAGGATAAGGTGTCAAACGAAAATTTCAATTTTGATTTTCCGTAAGGGTGCTGAGAATTAATGGATTGCAACAAAGACAGTGAAAAGAGCGTTGTTTTAATCATCGACACTAACCGCTCCGGGGTCGCGAGGATCAAACGCCTTCTTAATAAAAAAGTTTACCAGGTTTATAGCGCGGGAACACTGAAAGAAGCCCGGATGCTTACACAGGAGAAAAAGGTGAATGTGGCTCTTTTGGCCCTGGGGCGATCGGGTCCGGATCCGGAGAAATTTATAAAAAGTTTGAAACGGAGAACCGATGATGTACAAATCCCGGTTATCGTCATTTTGGAAAGCTTTATGGAGGATCGTGTTGCCATGGCGCTAAAGGCCGGTGCCGTTGATTATCTCATCCATCCCCTGAATGCTCAGGAACTCGCAAGAAGGATGGGAGTCTACACCCGACTTAAAGAGGGGCACCGGTCAGTGACCGACCGTCGAAAAGGGATTCTCAAAGAAATACTGCCCAAAATTTCGAGTGGTTTTCATTCCCTGTTCGGCACCAGCGAGTTTTTGGGGCAGCGGTACGAGAAGGTGGACAGGTTGGGAATCGGGAGTTTTGGCGAAGTCTGGAAGGTGAGGGACGTAGGGAAAGACCCTCCTGATATTTATGTGGCCAAGATTCCTTTAAATAAAAAACTTAATCCCAAGATCGAAAAAGAGGCCCGTATACTGAAAAGTTTGGCCGGCCATGCCGGCGTGCCCGAAGTTCTTGAGCTAATAGAAGACAACAACAAGACCATACTCATCCACGAGTTTGTTTTAGGAAAAACGCTCGACCAGGTAATCGAGCGGGAACTCTCTGAAACGGAAATAGAATCGGTCATGATTCAGCTCATCGATGTCGTGTCGCATGCACACGCTATGGGAATCATTCACCGAGACATAAAGCCGGGAAACATCATGGTGAAGCCGGACGGCACCATAAAACTTCTGGACTTCGGCGCGGCCAAAGAACTCATGGGCAAGGAGATGTCCGACACCGTTACGGGATCCCGGCCTTTCATGTCACCGGAGCAGATTATGGGCAAAAGCCAGAGGCGCTCGGACGTCTGGGCACTCGGAGTCGTAATGTACGTACTTTATACGGGGATGTTCCCTTTCTATCACGACGTGGAGAAAGTACTCATGGATATGATCCTTGAAGTACCACCGTCTCCACCCGGCAAATTCAACAAAGAATTAGACCCGGAAATCGAGCGCATCATCTTAAAGTGCCTGGAAAAAAACCCTGAAAATCGCTACCCTGACGCCGGAGCATTACACGCGGATATAACCGGTTCTTTTCCCGATTACGGGAAAACAATTATATCTCTCTACTAATTTCCGCCCGTATGGGCGGCCACATCCATGACCATAATCACGATGTCCAGATTTTCTCCGTGTCGGTCTTTCATAAGGCCCTCTATCACCGCCCTGGGGCTGAACCCCGCTTTCTTGAACATCGCCAGGGCACCATGAGCCCTGAGCGGAAACTCCACCATGAGTTTTTCCAATCCGAATTCTTGGGACAGTTCCACAAGCTCATTGATCATCAGAGTGCCCAAGCCCTTTCCATGGAACTCGGGATCCACAACGATCCTGAGGGTGCCCAGATGTTTTCGCCAGCCGTAGCTGACGCGGTGAAGGGTCCCGTTGGCCACAACCTTGTTGTCTTTAAAGGCCAAAAGAGGAAACACTCGATCATAGTCCAATTGTTCAAACCATTGGTCAAGCACTTTTGGGTCGGAAACGTCATTTCTCACATACTGGAGTGCCGACGGGGTAAGCCGGGCAAAAAAATCTCCAACCGGATCGCGGTCGTTCCGGGTCATTGGTCTTAAAATAACTTCTGTTCCGTCCTTGAGCTTTCCCGTCTTTGCTAAATTTTGTATTTCTGTCATCTCCGTGCTCCCTGAAATCTGCACACCCCCCTCTCAAGTCCCATGCACGAGCCGTTCTGCGAAGAACTCGGGAAGATTTGCATTCATTATTTTTTTTATGGTTTTTGACAGATCATACTGCACCAGTCTGAAGGTTACCGTATTCTCCCGGGTGTCAAAAATAAAATACGAGGACCTGGGATCACCGTTTCGAGGCTGGCCCACACTCCCGGGATTCAGAAGGTAAAAATCACCTTCATTCAGCCTGACGGTTCCGTCCAAGGGAATTTCAACGGGTGCCACCTTTCCCCTTACATCCATGTGCCAGATCTTCCTTTTGTGCGTATGACCGAAAAGGCAGATGTTCGCCTTACCCCAGGATCCCTTTTTCATTTTCTTTAAGGTGGCTCTCGCCTGGAAGGGGAGGGCGATATAGCTGTGTATATTTTCAGGAGAACCGTGGCAGGCCTGTGCGTAGGTAAAACGGCAGTTTTCCGGCAGGCTATATAAGAACAGCATATTGTTTTCAGTAAGGACGCTTCTTGTCCAAAGGATGGCCTTTCGAGCAAAAATATTGAAGCTCTCGGCAAGGCTCAGATCGTATGCCGCCTGATCATGATTGCCCTGAATGGATTGCATCCCGATTTCTCTGGCAAGCTCCACGCACTCATTTGGGCTGGCATTATATCCCACCAGGT
This sequence comes from uncultured Desulfobacteraceae bacterium, assembly GCA_964539365.1. Classification (GTDB taxonomy): domain Bacteria; phylum Desulfobacterota; class Desulfobacteria; order Desulfobacterales; family UBA11574; genus S5133MH16. The sequence continues at coordinate 5,726 of CAZIIV010000130.1, forward strand.
CTCCCAGATTCAGGATTCCGTCCGTTCGGTGTTCAAGATCGCCGACCACGGCCTGAAATGCTTCGATATTCGCATGGATATCCGAAAGAACCGCTACCCGCATAATGACATTAAGTGTCCAAGAGTTCTTTAAATTTATTTTTCAGCCATTTGTTTATAATATCACCGATAAACCAACGTCCGATAATGGGAAGTAAAATCAAGGCATAGAAATAAACATCAGGGGCCCTAAAAAACATCAAAACCACAAGCAGGCTGACCATAACCAATGCGATCACCACGTTCGAAGCCAGTCCTGTGATTTCCTTGAATTTAACAGACATATATTCTTTCAGATCATCCTCAAGGAATAATATTTTATTTCCTTTTCTTTGCGTTCTCAGGATCATTCTTTTCCAAGTCTCCTTCTGAGCGTACAACTTTTTAAGTACTGACTAACAATAATTATCAATAGACCAACAGAGTGTCAAGGGCTGTTCGGATGTTTTCCAATAAAGAACTTCTGAAAATTAAGCGTTCTTTTCATACTTGACTCGCTGCGTATTTTTCATTACACATCGTTTAAAAAAAGCAAAATAGAGTAACGGTTATTCCATTGTTAATTTCAACTCTTTATATCGACCGGCAAGTGGTGCATTTACCCGGGGCGGCTTCCTTTGGATCACGAATAGATGCGCCCGTGGTAATCGTTCAAAACGTACAAGAAATTTTTGATTCTCTTGCATCCTCAGATGATCCTGTCCAAAAGGCCAAAACAATTCTTTTCCTTACTCGCAATAAAGGCCCTTTTGTGAGACCCTGTCCCGGAACGCGCATTTATACGTGTTGCGGTTATCAAATTCTGCATATCGGCACCTTTTGCAGCATGGATTGCTCGTATTGCATTTTGCAATCCTATTTTCATCCACCGGTACTTCGGTATTTTGTGAACCATGACAGACTTTTTTTAGAGCTGGATCATCTGTTCTTGAAGAAAAAAATAACCCGAATAGGTACCGGTGAATTTACAGACAGCATGATCTGGGAATTATGGACCGACCTTTCAAGCCGTCTTGTTCCGAAGTTTTCAATGCAGTCCCGCGCCGTGCTGGAACTAAAGACGAAAACAACGGCCATTGACGGGTTAAGACATCTTCGTCATAATCGAAAGACCATTGTGGCATGGTCTTTGAACACAGATCGTGTTATTAAAAATGAAGAATTTAATACCGCATCTTTGTCCGAAAGACTCCGTGCTGCCGCAGCCTGCGAATCGTGGGGATACCCGCTTGGGTTCCATTTTGATCCACTGATTATCTATGAGGGGTGCGAAGAAGAATACCGGGAGGTTGTCCAAAAACTGTTTTCCAGTGTGTCGCCTGGAAATATCGTATGGATCAGCATCGGCAGCTTTCGTTTCATGCCGTCTTTAAAACCTGTCATACAAAAACGATTCCCGAAATCAAAAATAATTTACGGAGAATTCATATCGGGTCTGGATGGAAAAATGCGCTATTTTAAGCCGTTACGGATTGAACTCTATCGTAAAATAATCTCATGGATAAGGGAACAGGCTCCTGAAGTTCTGATCTATTTTTGCATGGAAGATGATGAGGTCTGGCAAAAATCCATGGGATTTATTCCTCGAGATCGCGGCGGTCTGCCGAAAATGCTCGATAACAGTGCGGTCAGCATCTGTGATTTGAAGCTGAGTTGAGACCTTTGAAAAAACATTTTTTTTATTTGACAGTGTTGTTTTCTACTATTCTTTTATCCGGTTTTATATTCGTCAAACCGTTATTTGCTGATGAGTGGTATTATGTGAAACGGGTCAATGACGGGGATACCATTGTACTGTCAGACGGTCGACACATTCGTTACATCGGAATTAATGCTCCTGAAATTGATCATGAAAACAAAAAAGCCGAACTTTTCGGTTATGCTGCAAAAAAATTTAATAAAACACTTGTGTTATCTAAAACGGTTCGGTTGGAATTTGACAAAAAAACTCATGACCGCTACGGTCGTACCCTGGCGTATGTGTTTTTGAACAATGGGGTGTTTGTAAATAAGGTTATGATAGAAAAGGGATATGCCTATTGTTTGTTCGTCAGGCCCAACACCAAATATGATCGGCGGTTACTGCAGTCCCAGCGAAATGCAATGTCGGCCAAACGAGGAATCTGGTGCAATTGGAAGGAAAAACAGGCAAGATATTGGGGAAACAGAAGATCAAAACGATTTCATGAACCAACATGTGCCTTTGGGAAAAAAATTGATAGAGAGAATAAAATTGTATTTATAAGTACATGGGCTGCGTTCTGGGCGGGATATGCTCCCTGCAAAAAATGTATG
>CAZIIV010000131.1:0-8051 GCA_964539365.1 uncultured Desulfobacteraceae bacterium
TTATACTCAAAAAATTAATTCGCCAAAGTTCGGTGACGAATTAATTCTCGGAATATCAATTACATGACTGCGCTTATTTTTTTCGCATGCCTTGATCTTAAACAAAAATTCTCATTTATGGATGGACACGGTTTAAAATTAATTCATACCCCGCCATACAGGTGTTTGTTTTTGTAAATAATTTTTTCCCTCACGATACAAGGGCTTTTAAAGGTCGTGTGTTAAAAGGTTACAAGTTTGAGACAAGCTCTGCCGTAACTTCATTTACACTCGGTGCGCCGTCCAGCGTAATGTATTTCATTGAACCTTCTTTGGCGGCAAGGTCTTTAAAGTAGTAGGCGGATGCAAGGGTTCCGCTCTCGGTGTCATAGTATATACTGTGCCGTTTATTGATGGCATCTTCATCCTGGTCATCATCCCTGGTCTTTAAATCACCACCGCAAATACGGCATTTGTCCCCGTCAGGTTTAATGGCATCAATATAAATGTTGTTGGGATGGTTATTATCATTGACACAGAGTCTGCGTCCCATTATCCTGTTTTTTGCAATTTCTCGGTCCAGAATTATTTCTACCACAATATCAAGGCCCATGCCGGCCGCTTTGAGTGATTCATCAAGCTTAATCGCCTGGTTTTTGTTTCTTGGAAACCCGTCCAGAAGCCAGCCGTTTTTACAATCATCCTGTTTGAGACGGTCGAGTATCATTGGGATGGTAATCTCATCCGGAACCAGATCTCCCCTGTCGATATATTCCTTTGCTTTTTTACCGAGTTCGGTGCCTTTTGAGATATTATCCCGAAAAATAGCTCCGGACTCAATGTGAGGGGTATTATATTTATCCCTTAAAATGGCTCCCTGAGTTCCTTTACCACTGCCGTTTGGCCCAAAAAACAAAATGTTCATGTTCGAATCTCCTTTCATCATTGATTTTGTAAGCTATAATCTGCATACAGTTTAACATATCATTATTAACGGCTTTACTATATAACTGGCGCAGCATTGTCAAGCGTTATCCTTTCATAATAAATCGCTCGATTTAGTTAAAAATCGTTTCATTGATCATAATTTTTCTGATACAATTCATTTGGTTTCAAAGGACCATACAATTACCGGATCTCGGATTTTTCTTCAATTGGTACTGCCAAAAACGGTGCGGAAGATATTGTGATACTATTACAACTGCAATCAATAACCAAGAAATTCAACGATTTTAACGCGCTGAACAAAATCGATTTTTCTATCAACCAAGGAGAGATCGTCGGTCTGGTGGGACCCAACGGCGCCGGAAAAACAACTTTATTCAATATTATCAGCGGCCGTTTAAAACCCAGCAGCGGCAACATTCTGTTTGAAGGTAAGAAGATTACCGGTCTCAAACCTCACCGTATCTGCCGCTTGGGAATCAGCAGAACTTTTCAGTCGTCACGACCGTTTATTAAGATGACTGCGTTGAACAACATACTGGTTGGACGCCTTTTTGGCAAAGGCTTTCGTCTTCACACAGGGCCTGAAGATGTGCAAATGGCAAGAGAGCTTCTGGAAGTAGTGGGTATTCCGCATAAAGCCGAAACTCTTGCCGAAGATCTTACGCTCAGTGAAAAACGCCGGCTCGACCTGGCTCGTGCGCTTGCCACCCGTCCGAAACTGCTGCTTTTGGACGAAGTGGCTGCGGGATTTAGCCCTGTATTAGTAAAACAGGCGGTACAATTGATCAACCGGGTTCGCGAAAGAGGGGTAACCCTTTTAATTGTCGATCACTTTTTAACTTTAAGCTTAAAAGTTTCAGACCGTCTTCTGGTCCTTAATCACGGGGAAAAGATTGTGGAGGGCCCCCCCGGTCAGGTCATGAAAAATCGGGAGGTGGGCCGTGCTTACCTGGGGCTGCAATACCAGGAAGATTGAAGAAGTCCGGGAAACAGGAGTCAACGGTCTTAACCCTTAACCCCTGAGAAAGGTTATATATGGATACTCTTAAACCGCTTATGAAGGTCTGCAATCTGAATGTGTATTACAGGGGAATCCGGGTATTGCACCAGGTTAACCTGACGATATGTGCCGGCCAGATTGTTTCCATTGTAGGTCCCAATGGTTCCGGAAAGACTACGGTTATGAAAGCCATTGCGGGTATACTGCGCCCGATTCAGGGCGTTATCACCTATCAACACGAGCCTATCCAGACGCTTCCGGCATATGAGGTGGTTCGCAGGGGTCTGGTTTATGTGCCCGAAGGCATGAATGTCTTCCCTCTTATGAGTGTTCTGGAAAATTTGGAAGTTGGCGCCTATGTGGCCAGAAAAAAAAAGAACGATCTCCTGTCTTTTGTATTCGAAATTTTTCCTGTTCTGGCGGATAAACGCCGGAAGATGGCAGGAACCTTGAGTGGAGGGCAAAAAAGAATGCTGACGATTGCCCGAGGGCTGATGAGTGATCCTTGCCTCCTCCTGCTGGACGACCCTTTTCTGGGTCTGGCACCAAAAGATGTGAATCGTCTCTGTAATACGCTGAAGATCATTCGTGGTCACGGAATTACTCTTTTTCTGGCCGGCCAGCATGTACGCCGAATATTAAGGGTGGCCACCAAAGCGTTTCTTATCGAAAACGGGAAAATAACTCTTGTTGGAACCGGAGAGCAGCTGCTGGGTCACCCCCACTTCCGGGAAATCCTTTTTGGCCTGACAGCCGGATCAGAATTTGAAGTTGTATAATCCATTTCCATGGAACCCGGTAAAAAGCTTATTGACTTATTGTAATAAAATTAAATATTATTCATTCTGTGATTTTTATTTTTTTTTATGATATATTTTTTTATTGTTTGGACTCAGAGGCTTTTGTTAATTGATGGAGGAAAATCATGGCTAAAGAATTAAAGGTAGGTATGACTCATCAAATAGAGAGGGAAACAACCGAGGAAATGTCGGCACAAAAAGTCTATCCCCATGTACCCAATGTATATGCCACTCGATCCATGGTGGGGCATATTGAGGAGGTTTGTGCGGATCTGGTGCTTCCATACCTGGGTGAAGGTGAGCAAACCGTTGGCATCGGAATGACATTCAAGCACATGGCGGCTACGCCCCTGGGTATGAAGGTTCGGTTCAATGCCAGTTTGACCGAGGTGGATGGCAATAAACTCACCTTTGAAGTGGAAGGCTTTGATGAAGCGGATAAGATCGGCGAGGCAACCCACCAGCGTTTTATCATCAATGCCGAAAAGTTCAACAGCCGGGTGGAAAAAAAGGCAGGCAGGTAGAGGGGGTAAACCATGGGGTAGAAGATTCCGTAACTCAGCTAAACGCTATTTTAAGACCCAAAAGCATCGCAGTTATCGGGGCATCCACCAGCCCGGACAAACTTGGGCATGAAATTATGAAAAACATTCTGGACAGCGGATTCCAGGGGGCTGTTTACCCGATCAACCCCAAGGCCGATACTGTCCTGGATATCCCCTGCCATGTGAGTGTTAAGGATATTGCGGAAGCGCCGGACATGGGTGTTATCATCATTCCCGCCCGATTCGTACCCCAGGCCGTGGAAGAATGCGGCCAAAAGGGGGTCAAAGGCGCGGTGATTATTACCGGCGGCTTCAGCGAAGCAGGGCCCGAGGGAGAGGTTCTTCAGAAACAGGTCGTTGACATTGCTCAAAAGTATGGTGTTCGTATCATCGGGCCGAACTGCCAGGGCGTAAACAATCCTCATTGCCCGGTATGTGCTTCTTGGCCGTTGTTAACCCACAAGGGTACGATCGCACTTATTTCCCAAAGTGGTACTGTGGGCGCTGCAATGATGGACTGGTTGTCCGAAGAAACGCTGGGTACAGCCAGTTTCGTTAGTATGGGCAATCGGGCCGACGTAGACGAAGCGGATCTGATCGCCTATTTTAACCAGGATCAAAGCACCGAGGTTATCGCGGCATATATCGAAGGGATAAAACGTCCCGAGCGCTTCATCAAGGCGGTAGAACAGCTTCAAAAACCGCTGGTTGTGCTTAAGTCGGGCCGCACACCCAAAGGCAAAGTGGCCGCCGAATCCCATACCAAGGCACTTGCAGGTGCTGATGCAATCTATGAGACAGTTTTTGCCAGATATAATATCTGCCGAGCCTATACGCTGGAGGAATTTTATGATTTTTCCAAGGCTCTGGCTTATCTAAAACCGCCGAAAGGCAACCGTATTCTCTTTATCACAACTTCCGGTGGGGCTGCTATCCTCGGTACGGATCAGGCGGAACAGGAAGGCCTTGATGTTTCTCCTCTCTCTGAAGCGGTTGTTGCGGCCATTACCCCGCTTATTCCAGCCCACGCCATAAAGTCAAATCCTATTGATCTAACCGGTGATGCCACCGCCCGGATGTTCAGTGATGTTATGGAGGTCACTCGAAAGCATACTGACACTCTGGGAGTGATTTTTGGCGACCCCGTGGAAGATGCTTCCCGTGTGGTAACTCCCGGAGCCAATGAGTTGGTTATTTTTCTTGGCGGAGCGGATGTGGAACGTCATGAACGTGAACTCATGCATCTTAAAGGCATACCCGTATTCCCAACACCGGAACGCGGGATAAAAGCACTTGCCCGGGTTATCAAACGCAAAGACCTGGCACCGCCACAAAACCCTACACTCACACTTCCCGCAGTTGGCCGTCAATTATCGCCATACCAGGCACTCATCCGCATTTCCGAACAGGGTTTGCCCTGTATCGGCTTTGAGCAGGCAGACAGTCCCGATAGTGCTGTTGAGATAGCCCTTGAGCAGGGATTTCCGGTGGTTCTCAAAATAAGCTCCCCGGAGATTCTCCATAAGAGCGATATCGGAGGCGTACACCTCAATATTGATTCTCCTGAGGCTGTGAAAAAGGCCTATCATAAAATAATTGCGGCGACACGGGATGCCAAGCCGCAGGTCACTACAAAAAATGTGCTGGTAAACAAGATGGCACCACCCGGACTGGAGGTCATCGTGGGAATGAATCGCGATCCGCAGTTCGGCCCGGTCATCCTGTTTGGGCTTGGGGGCATCATGGTGGAAATTTTTCAGGATGTAAGCCTTGGTCTCCTTCCTTTAACCCGAGACCATGCTCTTGCAATGATCCGGCAAATCAGAGGGCATAAACTCTTTTCGGGGTACAGAGGTCAACCGCCGGTAGATAAACAGGCTCTGGCAGATTGCATTCTGGCGGTGGCCAAAATGGCTGAAACCCATCCTGAAATCGTCGAGATTGATCTGAATCCGGTCTTTGCCTATTCGGATGGAATATTGGTGGTAGATGCTAGAATTATCGAACAGGAGAAAAATTAATATTTGTTTTTTTTATTAATCACTTAGTAAACTGGAAAATAAGATTATGGCTCTATCTCAAAACTTTATCCTACGACTCATGAACCAGTTTCCCATGTTGCAATACTTTACCAATCGTCCCTTTGGTATAGAGATTGAATTTTACGGACTGGACTATGTTCTTGCCCCGATTGACAACAATATTATCAAGCCCTACTGTATTTCATCTCGGGCAAAAGACGGGCGAAATTTTCAGCAGATTTATAAGGATTTCAAAATTCCCATCGGAGCTGACAGAGATTGCTGGCACTTTGAGAAAGACGGATCCGTGAGAGGCAAAGGACGTACTCAATTCGGCGCCGAGCTGATCAGTCCGATTTTACGAGGCATCTCAGGCCTGGTTCAGGTATACAACGCATTCAGGCTCCTCTGCAATATTGAAGGCATCAATATCGACGATTCCTGCGGTTTCCATGTTCATCACGGTGTGGATCCAAAGGTATTTACTTGGAAACAGATACAGGAACTCGTTCGATTGGTTTACCCCATAGAGGAGTATTTTTACCTTCTTATTCCGGGTAACCGGCAGAATGCAGAAACCTGTAAACCCATGGAAATCGATGTGAAGGTCTTTTTAGACGCTTGCGATAGTGAATCAGAAAAAGGGAGTGACAAAATCAAAAAACTCTGGTATTCTCCGGAAAACCATTACGATCCAAAGGCAGCCAAATATCCGCGCTACGATAGAACCCGTTATCACGGCCTGAATCTTCACTCATACTGGTATCGCTCCACCATTGAATTTCGTTACCATTCGGCTGTTCTGCATAATATTGATGAAGCCATGGAGTGGATTATTTTCACCCAGTTTCTTATAGAGTTGAGCGAGGGACATGTCCCTGACATTTGTTTTTACCCCGAGGCTAACAAATGGCTGAAAACGATCTATGTGATCTACGAAAAGATGGGATATGAGGATTGTATAAAACGACTGGCAAACTAGTCCGGACAACTCATGATACCGTATCGGGAAATTAGAAAAATCACTAAATAAAGGTATCGAAAATTTTACTATTTGAAGATATAGGGGGAGGCAGCTCTTATCATAAAGAGAAAGGCGATCATGTGTGACATTTTCGCCATATCCGCAGGCTATAAACATACGCCCAAAAAGTATCTGCCCGTTTTTGCGGAAAAAGGTAAACAGAACATGAATGGCTGGGGTATCGGTTTTTTTCGTGACGATCAGGCGTTTATAGAGAAATCGGAGGAACAGGTATTCAGCCAGGAGCAGGTTCATGAAAGTTTCCAGAGGCTGGCAAGGGTCATCGACAGCAGAATCATTATTTCCCATATAACTTGTCCCAAAAGTGGTGGCCGACACACTGACCATCGCCATCCGTTTAAACTCTTTTTTCTGGATCATAACTGGCTTTTTGCCCAGGTTGGGGTCGTTAACCACATTGAAGAATATCAGACCACTGAAAAACCCCGCTTGACAGCCGATGTCTTTACCGCCAGAATTTTCGAATTTTTGAGAGATCGAATGGTATTACTACACAATCAAAATGCTTATATCAGTCTTTATATGGCTCTGCGCATCAGTATTCAAAAACTTGTGTCCGACTATCCGGGTGAATACTCATTTTTTCTGGCCAATGAATCGGTGCTTTTTGCTTTTTGTAATTACAGACAGTTAATGCTTTTTAAAGAGTCTCAAAGTATGGGAGATATCCTGTTGATCACCTCGATCAAAGAAGGTCTCAGCCAAAGCAAATGGCAACAGATTGTGCCGGATCCGCAATCTCTTGGAGAGCTTCTGGTCATTGCCGGCCCGGATGTATTATATGCCGGAGATGTTTGAAATCAAATTAATCCTGTTACCCTGTCAATAAAATGTGTGATCTTTTTGCACTTTCTGCAAAGGAAGATTTTTCGGCTCCAAAATCTTTGCCCGTTTTTGCCGCCAAGGCAAAAAAAAATATGGATGGCTGGGGCATCGGCTATTTTAAGAAGGATCATGCCCTGGTAGAGAAATCAGCCAAGCGTGTTTTTGTTTCCGGGTACGTTCACGACAGTTTCCGAAAATTAGCCCGGGTGATAAAAAGCAGAATTATTATCTGCCATATCCGTTTTCGGACCAGCGGCCCCATAGACGATTGCCACTCCCACCCTTTTGTCCTCAGATTCGGTGGTCACGACTGGATATTCGCCCATAACGGAAAAGCACCGGCCATCGAATCTTACAAAAGCTACAACCCCCCCCTTGAAGAAGCCGTGAGCGACTCGGCCAGAGCCTTTGAGTATCTCCGGGACCATCTGTTGCGTTATTACCGGAACGCAATCGAACTTCCGACGCTCTTCCGGGCCTTATGCCGAAGTACAGAGCGAATGGTTGAAGAGTATCCCGGTGAATACAATTACCTGCTGTCCAATGGCCGGACCCTTTTTGTTTTCACCAACCATCGCCAGTTTATGTTCCTTAAAGGGAGTGAAAAGCTGGAAGGCGCCTTGCTTCTTACAACATTGGCGCGAGGTCTGAGCAATGAAAAGTGGATCCGGATAGCCAGGGCAACAAATCGCCAGGGCACGCTTCTTGCGATTTCGGGGACGGATATAATTTTGAAACAGTCTTTATAGAATTTCGTATTTTAGCTTTCAGACCGGAGCATTAGATAGTGTGAAGTAATCTGGGGTGGTGAAAATCGCCGTGTATACAGATGGAATTTTAATCCCGTTCTTGTTCCATATCTTAAGGTTTCGGGTGTCAGGTGTCAGG
>CAZIIV010000132.1:0-8018 GCA_964539365.1 uncultured Desulfobacteraceae bacterium
TTTACGGTAAAAGAAAAACAAAAAGTTTACGATAAAAAGTGAAAATGAATGAAAACTAAGGGACTATTTAAAAAATGAGACATGGTAAAAAAACAAATAATCGTAATGCGTTTCGGAAATCATACAGAAAAAATGAAGGTGCTAATGCATCGAGCCCTTAATGATACGAAACTTATGGCCGTGATATGGCTTGAATTGAAAAATCTATGAGCGATTCATCTGACATAATTTATAGGTATTGGGGCAAGGCTGACAAGAATGCTTCGTTTGGTGATGACCTATCATATCATCCTGCTATCTGCCATATGCTTGATACAGGTTTAGTTGCCCAAGCCCTTCTTAATCATTCAAGCCATGCTTTTCTAAATTTCTTTTTGCAGCAGCTTGATTGTCCGGATAACAAAAAAATTGCCTGGATATCTTTTATTGTGGCGTTACATGATATAGGTAAAATATCACCTGGTTTTCAAGCCAAGCGTATGGATCTGATAAATGATTTACCAAAAGAATCCTACCCATTTTCATCAAACTTTGATGAAAATGATCATGGACGTATAACATTCATGACTCTTCCAGCTATTTTTGAGCAAGCCGCCAATTGTTCTCGAATAACTGCTATTGAAATTTCCCGAGCAATTGGTGGTCATCATGGAGAATTTCATCAGAATCAATCCCCTCAGCTCAAAAAATCACCCGGAAAAGGTAAATGGGAAGAGGAGCGAAATCTTATTGTCAAAAAATTAGCGCAAGAGTTTAAACTAAATTGGGATACATTCCCTTTTAAAAACGGAGAGAATATTTCCGCATCTTTTCTAATGATCCTTGCTGGCTTGACCAGTGTTGCAGATTGGGTTGCTTCAAACAAGCATCTATTCAATTATGTGGGGAGTTCTCTAATCGATTTACACTCCTATTTTGAAGATAGAAGGTCGCTTGCAAAACATGCCATTCAATCAATTAATCTTGATCATCCTCCAATTGCACCCGGAAACAGTAATTTTAATAATATCTTTCCTTTTGATCCGAACCCTTGCCAAGAGGAAATCTTACGAATCGCACGAAAGTTAAAAGCGCCATCATTAATTATTGTTGAAACACCTACCGGCAGCGGAAAGACTGAAGCTGCTCTTGCGGTCGCTGATATTTTACTTAGAGAAAAAGGCGCTTCCGGCCTATACTATGCCTTGCCAACCCAGGCAACCGGGAATAAAATGTTCGACCGGGTTAAAGAATTCATAAGCAATAATCCAGCGTGCCACGACGCAGAACTGCACTTATTGCATGGATATGCGGATTTACACAAGGGCTATTCAGAGCTTAGATTGACTGCAATAGATGGTAATGAAAAGGACTCATCTGTAACTGCATCTTCTTGGTTTTGCTCTAAAAAGAGAGCGTTGATTTCTCCTTTTGCCGTTGGAACAATTGATCAGGCTTTACTGGCTGTTCTGCAGGCTCGCCATATGTTTGTCCGGCTATATGGTCTTGCAGGTAAGGTTATCGTAATAGATGAAGTACATGCGTATGATACATATACCTCTACCTTGTTGGACCGTTTACTGGAATGGCTATCGTCAATGGATACAAATGTTATTCTCTTGTCAGCCACACTTCCTATCAAACGCCGCACTGAGCTAATCAAAGCCTATGCCCCGGATACTAAGCCATTAGAGGACAAGCAATATCCGGTTATTTTGGGTGTTAATCGGCTTGGCCAATGTGAAGGGAAATCTATTATTGGTTTACCTTCGCGGTCATTCCGGCTTGAATTAATTCGAGAAAAAGGAGAAGGGCGTTGGAAGAAAATTTCTGATCTTCTTTCAACTACTCTCCATGATGGGGGGTGCGCAGCGTGTATAATGAATACTGTAGATGAGGCACAGGAGTTGTTTAGTTATTTGAAGTTTAATCTGAGATTTGACGACGAGAACTTGTTTTTATTGTTTCATGCCCGCTTTCCAATGGGTCAGCGGATGAAAATAGAGACGGAAATTGACGGGTTTTTCGGTAAAGGTAACACTGAAGAACCCAATATTCACCGCCCCCATAGGGCAATTGTTGTTTCCACCCAGGTGCTCGAACAGAGTCTGGATGTTGATTTTGATATAATGATTACGGACATAGCCCCCATTGATTTGGTACTTCAGCGGGCAGGCAGGTTGCAGCGCCATGAGAAAAATATTAGACCTACATTATTAAAGGATGCAACACTATATTGCTTACAGGCCGATTTGACGAATTCCGAGCCAAAATTTGGGGCTACAGAATTCATCTATGAACGTGGAATTTTGCTCAAAACAGCCTTAGTACTCGAAGAGTATTCAGGTGTTGAAATCATGCTACCGGATTCGGTAGAGTGCTTAATTGAAAAAATTTATGGGGGTGAAGAGGTTTTCTGCCCTGAACATCTTTCTGTTACCTTAGAAGACTGGCTCTTTGAATCAAGTATGACCAACCGTGAAATCAAGTTTATGGGACGATCAGTTGTGCTTCCCAGCCCATCTTCAAGTGGTGACGATTCGGATATCCTCGGTGATTTGGCCCATTCCCTTCGAGATGATGATTTGTTGCCACCAAACGTAAAGTCGCAAACCAGACTTGCGCGACCTTCAATTAAGATTATCGTTCTTTATCAATTGGCGGATGCAATATCGTTTGGGGGAAATACATTAGCCGAGATATCGCTGAATACTGTACCAGATGCTAATTTGACTCGTAAACTATTAGAGCAGAGCATACAGATCAGTAATCCTGAGTGGTTTGAATTTTTCAAATCACAAGACGTGCCGCCTGGTTGGAAAAAGTCACCACTGCTGCGCTATTGCCGGGCTGCAATATTTAAAGACAGAACAATAAAGAAAGGGTTAAGCGAACTAAGGATGGATAATGAACTTGGTCTTGTCATTTTTTCAAAAAAAAAGAAAAGGGGATGCTAAATAATGCCGACTTTTAATCTTACAACAAAGCCTTGGGTGCCATGTATCGCTATGTCCGGTAAGCCTAAAGAATATTCTCTTTTGGAGATGTTTAACAAAGCTCATGAGTTGAAATGTATTGAAAGTGATAACCCGTTAAATAGCGCATCGCTTTACAGGTTATCTCTGGCTATTTTGCATCGGGCGATACAAGGGCCAAAAACAGCTAAAGAATGGCATAATCTTTGGAAACTGGAAAATTTTAATGCGTTTAAGGTAGATGAATATCTTGAGAAATGGGAAGTTCGGTTTGATCTTTTTTCCGAACAAGCACCTTTTTATCAAACTGCTGGATTTAAGATTGAAAAATCCTCAACGCCGATCACTAAGCTTGCTGCAGAATGTGCCTCGGGAAATACCAAAACATTGTTTGACCACAATATAGATGCTTTTCCAAAAGCTTTTTCACCACAAGAATCGGCAAGGTCATTAATTACGGCGCAAATGTTTTCTTTTGCAGGAGGTGTTGGTCCCACAAGTAATTTGGGCAAGCATCCAAATTTTACAAATGGACCGTTAGCTTCTGGGGCTGTGATTTTACTCCAAGGCAAATCACTTTTTGAGACCTTACTTATGAATCTACTCGTTTATAATAAAGATACCCCTATACCAAGTTCGGAACATGATTTGCCTGTATGGGAACGTAAAGATATGAATTCGTCCGGGGCTCGGACACCTGATGGATATGTTGATTATCTGACCTGGCGAAGTCGCCATGTTCGTCTTATTCCTGAATATGAAAATAAACACATCATCGTTCGGCAAATGTATTTTGCACAGGCTGACATTATCAAACCAATTCGCGACCCAATGTTCGGATATAGAGACGAGGGCAAGCCAATAGCCTTATTCACTGGGAAAAGTCTTTGGCGTGACAGTCAGAGTCTTTTTGCCTTTAGTAAGTTAGAAGGCAAATCACGGCCAATTTGTTTCAGGCAGGCAGCCAAATTCATCGATAACGGCTGGATTAAATCATCAAAGGGCATGAGGTGTATAATTTATGGTATTGCAAAAGATGGAACAAAGGCGACGCCCCTTTTCTGGCGGCAGGAATTTTTGCCGATTCCAAAAGGTATTTTAACAAACGAAGATCTATATTTAAGGCTGGTAAGTGGACTGAACTGGGTCGAAAAAGTTGGTGAGGCACTAAAGAAGTCTGTAAGAAGGTTAGCGTCTTTATTATTAACCGACGGCATGCGAAATGCGGAACCAAAAGAAGTGACAAGAATTGCAAAGTCATTGGGGATAGACAATCATTATTGGGCTGCTATGCAAATACCGTTTCTTGAATTCATGGTACGGCTTCCTGAGATTGATGAGCTTGAAGATTGGAAAAAGCAGGTTGTCCAAATTGCTGATCGATCATTAAAGCAGAAATCACAAGAGTGCTTAGGCCATTTTTCAAGAGATTTGCAGGCCAGAGTTAAAGCCTTAGGCACGTTGAATGATGAAATAAAAAAGCTTAACAAGCATTAGAAAAGGGGGTAGAGCATGACCAAGATTTTTCCTTTAGTCACTCATCTGGAAACCTTACAAAAAGACAGGGCGGCATTAGCCAAACTTCGCAGAGGCATGGGGAGCACTTATGGTGATGTTGAGATGTATCCTTATGTGGTTCCTTTTTTGCCCAAAGAGAAATATCTTCATGAATTTTATTTTCTCGTTGCCTCGCTTTTCGGGATGCATTCTGAGCCGGGTGCTGGCGATAATGAATCGATTGGAATTGTTTTTTCCAAGTTTGCCCAAAATGATAGTGTAGAAAGGCGATTTAAGGCATTGATTAATGCTGATGAGAAAGATCTTACATATCATTTGAGACAGGCAGTTTCATTAGCGCACAGTAAAAATATTCCTGTAAATTATCATCGATTACTTCAAGACCTTTTGAATTGGACACATCCTGAACATTTTGTGCAATTAGAATGGGCTATGGATTATTGGGGCTCACAATAAGTTAAATAGTATGACCAACTTTAATTTAAAAAAATAAAGGAGAAACAATATGTTTATTGAATTACACATCTTGCAGAATTTTGCGCCGTCAAACCTTAACCGGGATGACACCAATGCCCCAAAAGACTGTGTTTTTGGCGGGTTTCGACGGGCAAGGATATCAAGTCAATGCATAAAACGATCTATTCGCACACACGATGTCTTTAAGAATACTATAAAAGAGGCTGGTGGCGATATAGGTATACGCACAAAAAGATTTATTAAAGCTCTTTCTGATAAACTAAAGGATATAGGAAAAGATGAGGCCGTTTCAATTGTAGCAGCGGAAAATACTTTGAAATGCTTAGGTATTGGGAAAACCGATGAACAAAAATCCGAATACTTACTTTACATCGGCAGCGACGAACTAGATCATTTTGTAAGGTTGATTACTGAAAATAGCAACTGGGACTTGATGTCGCAGACCAAAGAAGTAAGCTTGGAACATGAAGGAGGGAATAAAAAGGGTAAGAAAAAAACTAAGAAGGAACTTAAAAAGGAGTATAAAGAATTGTTCCCAGATAAACTCCAAAAAGAATTTGCCAAAGTGATCAGTCAAGACAAAAAAAACGCTCGTTCCTATGCTGCTGACATCGCATTATTCGGAAGAATGCTTGCTGATAATAAGAATATGAATGTTGATGCCGCCTGCCAAGTTGCTCATGCAATCTCTACAAATCAAGTTGAAATGAAGATGGACTTTTATACGGCTGTAGACGATTTGCTGCCAGACGAAGAATCAGGTTCGGACATGATGGGTATAGTGGAGTTTAACAGCTCATGTTATTACCGATATGCTTTGATAAATTATGATCTCTTAAAGAGGAATTTTAGTGATGATACAAATGATACACAAATGGCAGATGCGGCTGTAATTGGTTTTATAAAAGCTGCTAATCATGCTGTTCCAACTGGAATGCAAAACAGCACAGCGCCGCAAAATCCGCCTTCATATGTGCGGGTACTTGTTCGTACCGAGGGCGTTCCATGGTCAATGGCTAATGCCTTTATACAGCCTGTAAGACCAGGTCGAAATGAAGGGGAAGATTTAATCACACGATCAGTTAACGAACTTGAGAAATATTTCAGCGCATTAAAGGATAACTACGGCGACGATGGGATAAAATCCGATCTGATCAGCACTGTATTTTTACCAAACCGAAAGGACATAGGCTTTAATGAACTTATAAACAAAACTCAGACGGCATTAAAGACAAATGGAGGTCAGTAATGAGTTGCTTACTAATGCAATTTGTTGCGCCAATGCAGTCATGGGGATCTCGGAGCAGATTCCAGGAGCGGGATACTGAGAGAGAGCCTACAAAAAGCGGTGTTCTCGGTTTGGTTTGTTCAGCTATTGGGCGTGATAGAAAAGAGAGCATTGATGATCTCGTATTATTAAAAATGGGCGTTCGTGCCGACATGGAAGGTAGTGTTAAATCTGATTTTCATACTGCAATGAACATCATTAAGGCGGATGGAAGCAGTCCAGATACCCAAACTTCTTCAAGATTCTACCTTGAAGATGCCGCTTTTCTGGTGGGTCTGGAAGGTGATGTAACTTTACTGAGAAATATTGAAAGAAAATTAAAAAATCCTGTATGGCCGATGTTTTTCGGGAGAAAATCCTTTGTTCCCGGCAAACCCGTTTATTTGACGGATGGTTTGCTTGAAAAACCGCTGGAATTAGCCCTGTCCAGTTACCCCTCTATTGCGCCTTTAACAACTCATGGCTTCAAAGAAGAACAGAAACTTCGCCTTGTCTTGGAGTGTGGATCCAATGAAGAAGGCGAAAGACGACATGACGTACCTGTCAGTTTTAATCATGGGCATAGGAGATTTATGACCAGGCATGTCAAAACTATTTGGGTCCAAACATCGAAACAAAAGGATAAATAATGTATCTAAGTAAAGTCTCTTTTTATATAAGAAATCGAAAGTCATTCCACGTTCTTCAAAGTCCCTATCATTTACATGCGGCCCTGCTGAAAGCATTCCCATTGTATAAAAAAACTAACGAGTCTTCAGGCATATTGTTTCGGAGGGAACGAAAATTTGATAAGGGCTTTTGGATAACTGTTCTTATACAAAGTTTGATGAAACCGGACTGGGAATTACTTAAAAATGATATGGGAAATGCTTTTCAGTATGACCAACCTAAGGAAATATCAAATTTGCAGTTTCGTGACGGCCAGCAACTGCGTTTCAGGTTACGCGCTAATCCCATTAAAACTATTCGTGATGAAAATGGCAGGAAAAATAAAAAAGGGGAGATAAAGCGCTGCCGGGTTCCTTTATTAAAGGAAACCCATCAAATAGCATGGCTTAAAAAAAAGGAAAAAGAAATCCGACCGGGCATCTCCGGCGGCTTCCAAATAAATTCATGCCGTGTAATTGATGAAGGAGATTGGAAGCATAGGAGAAAAGACGGAAGTGACCCAATAAGGATTCACACCGTACTTTTTGAAGGTGTATTGACGGTTAGGGAAGCGACCTTCTTTTTAGAAGAAGTTGTCAAAAAAGGCATTGGTCCGGCAAAAAGTTTCGGCTGCGGCCTGCTTTCATTGGCAAGGGTTTGATCAGGTTAATCCACTGTTCAGCGTTGCTTTGGTTTATTGCTCATTCGGCGAATCTGATTATGAAAATGGAGGGTTGACTATATTTGATATTCCACGATGCCCTGTTGATTCAGCTTAACAACCTTTGCACACACAGATCATGGCGATTGAAGGCAAACTTAAAATTGATGATAAAGACCGGTATAAAAAGGCATTGTTTCAAGGTATCGGCCCGGCCAAAGCCTTCGGTTGCGGACTGATGCTGGTGAAAGGGATTTAGGGAGCAAACATGGAAAACAAACTGGTTGTTTTTAAGGGCAAAGAGATTAGGCGAACTCTTCATAATAATGGATGGTGGTTTGCTGTTGCGGATGTTGTTGAGGCGTTGACGGATAGCACCGATCCCCGCCAATACATAAAAAAATGCGACAACGTGATTCTGAATTGAATTCCTACTGGGGTACAATTTTTGTACCTCCCTCCGTCTAAAAGC
>CAZIIV010000133.1:0-2053 GCA_964539365.1 uncultured Desulfobacteraceae bacterium
ACACCTGATTGCAAGGCTTTCGCTCAAAAAATGAATAAGTTAATGTGTGATAACCGTTTTAACAAATCGGCAATGCTCCCCGAGTCAATATTATCATACCACAACTTATTAATCATCCTTAACCCCTTTGGAATACACTACAATTCAATGAAATTGTCAAGAGTCTATTCCAAACATTTCAGTATAAACGCATTTGATCTATCTACAGCGTAGCGAGGGCATGTTTCTATCCGATCAAAGCTCTTCGGGCGTAAATGCCACCACATCATCAATTCGGGTTGTATCTGCAAAGATCATCACCAGCCGGTCCACGCCCAGAGCACTTCCGGAGGCCTCCGGCATGTATTGCAATGCTTGCAGAAATTTTTCGGGCAAGGGATATGGCTGCATTCCGGATTGTCTCCGGTTCTCTTGATCGCTCCCAAATCTTTTTCTCTGTTCAAGAGGATCCGTCAATTCTGAAAAGGCATTGCACAGTTCCATACCGTTGATGTAAAGCTCGAACCTCTCGGCCACGGAACGATTTCCCGATTTCAGTCTTGCCAGAGAAGCGGCCCGAGCAGGGTAATCATAAAGAAAAACCGGTTTTCCGTAGCCCAGATTCGGTTCGATATCAAAGGCTGTGATCCCGTCAAATTGATCCTCCAATATGGCCGTTTCCATGGAAACGGATGAATATTTCTCAAACGCATCTCTTACCGACATCCGGGGCCAGGGAGGGGTAAGATCGATACGGTTTCCCTGGTAAACCAGAACATCTTCAAAACCGGTTCGACCGGCAACAAACCGTATCAATTCTTCACACTGCTCCATCATATTAAAATAATTATGACCGGCCGTATACCATTCCAGCAAAGTCATTTCAGGCAGGTGTTTTGAGCCCCTCTCTTTTTGGCGGAAACACCGGCAAATTTGAAAAATTCGCGGATATCCGGCCGCCATCAGCCGTTTCATGCAAAGCTCCGGAGATGTATGCAAAAACCAGTCACCCGACACTTCGGCATCAATATGGGTCTCAGGAGACGGAGCCGGAATCCTGCATGGGGTTTCGACTTCGAGATAGTCATTCTCAATGAAAAATGTACGCACGGCCTGGATGATTTGAGCCCTGAGCCGAAGGTTTTTTTTTATGTGAGACTGTCTGCTGTTTTTCATGGGGTTTTTCTGTATTTATAAAGTGGTCGGCGATGTTGGTTTTTATATTGACATTCAAGACAAACAATTATATTTTTTTCATATTAAATTATCAATGCAAAGGTTTTTTATCCCTTTTACCATACCACCCCCCCCCTGAAAAAGGAGACGAGTTTATGCAATGGTCAACAAATAATCGAACCAAATTCAAAATTGTTTCGATTTTCTTACTTTTGGCGTTTGTATCAACTGGTTTTGCTTCAGGATTGTCTGTGGGCAGGATAATCCCCAAAGGCAAGGTGACCTTATTTCAGGGGAATCAAAAGGTCGGAGAGTTCAGATCCGAAGCGCCGTTTCCCGAAGGCGCCTTCTTATCCGTACAAGGCGAGTGCGGTGTGAAAATGAGCGACCTTTATCTGGTGGCAATAGACAAAAGCCTGTTTGCCGTTACAACGGAACCCGACTCCCGCAATTTATCCGTCAAAACCGGGACCGTATATTTTGCGCTGTCTTCCATGCCGCATATTCTGGTATTTAAAACTCCGGATGGTGTGATCACCACCCATCAAGTTTTGCTGAATGCATCTTCAGAATCCGGTTTGCTCCAAGGATACGTATCGGTGACGGATGCTGTCACCAAAGTCGGAGTTCTTGAAGGCGGATCCCTCTTGTTATCGACGGGTGACGGCGAAACCAGACGGATCAACACCGGTCAAGAACTGAGATTGGCTCAGGCAGGTCTGTTTGACACTGAAGAAGAAAAAAAAGAGGCGCCGAAAGATAAAAAAGATAAACCAAAAGATAAAATTAAGGATAAAGGTTGGTCAACCGGCAAAAAAGTTCTTGTCGGAGTTGCAACCGTAGCCGCCATCGGCGGGATTGCCGCCGCCGCCGGGGGGGGCGGTGGCGGTGGTGGCGG
>CAZIIV010000133.1:2153-8003 GCA_964539365.1 uncultured Desulfobacteraceae bacterium
ATATAAAATCATATTGCGGTGGCTCACTTTTTTCGTGAACCGCCGCTTTGATTTTATCAACGGTCTCTAAAGCTAACAAATTGCAAACAAAGATAACACCTGTTCGTTTCTTCCTGATCGCGGTCGTAACCGCGACGCTCCTGGCGTGTTTTTTACCGGGCTGCGGCAAAAAACAGGTACAAGATGGTGATATTGTTGAGCGGTATGTGGCCGCACCCGTTGAAAATGATGACATCACCCGCCTCAACGAACAGCTGTTTGCCGCCGCCCAGATGAATGTGGATCCCAGTGACTATGTCCTCGGCGCCGGAGACCTGCTTCAAATCACCGTGTTTGAGGCCGACACTCTGAATACAACGGCCCGCGTCAGTTCACGGGGGCATATCACGCTTCCGCTTCTCGGCCAGATCCGGGTCAAAGGGTTAACCGCCCGCCAGGCCGAGATAGAAATTGAAGATCTTTTCCGGACAAAATACATCAAAGACCCCCATGTCAGTGTGTTTGTTGAAGAGCATTTCAGCCAGCGGGTGACATTGGTGGGACAATTTAAAAATCCCGGAACCTATGACTACGTTTCAAAACAGCGCCTGCTGGATGTCATGGCCCTGGCCGGGGGTCTTTCCGACAAGGCCGGAAATACCGTCCAGGTCCGGCGCCGTGCAACGATTCCCGGCAAACCCAACGTTTTTGTGGTCGACCTGGACCGGCTTATCACGGAAGGTCGCACGGAACTGAATGTCGAGATTAACGGCGGAGACGTCATATTTGTTCCCGAGGCCGGCAATTATTTTGTTGACGGTGCCATTCGACGCCCGGGATCCTACCCGATTCGAAATAAAATGGTTCTCAGGGAGGCGTTGGCGGCGGCCGGTGGAATTGCCCCATACGCTCTCAGGGATTCCCTTGTATTGATCCGATATTTCAAGGACTCAGGACGCAAAGCCCTCGAACTTGAAATTAATCCGGAGAATCAGGAAATGGAAATACAGGACCGGGATATCATCGTGGTTAAATCCAGCACCTGGGGCAAACTGGTTCACGGAACCGGCATAAATATCGGTATCCCCGGATTAGGGGTTGGGTATCATGACCCGGAAAGGGGGTACTGGTAGTTTCCCCGAAGAGACCTTTGAAACCTTTGAAATAGGACTTGTCGGTCAATACTCCAACCGCCTGACCCGAAAAGAATCTCCGTGCGCCATAAGCTCCATGGAGATGGAGCCGTTGCTTTCCAACCATTTTCCGGTTTCCACCCGTCTGGCCCGGGCATGAAAAATCCCCTCGATTCTGATGACCCCGGTTTCTTTCTGAATGGCATACCTTTTGAGTTCAATCCGGTAATTCATGGAATCAACGCTTTCAAAAGTTCGCCGATATTGGTCCAGCCGAGACGTAAACGATTCGCCCTTTTCCGTGGCATCCGGCGTAAAAAAGGCAGCAAACTGACCCAGCTGTTCTTGCTCATAGGTCCGGCAATACTTGCTTAAAAAAGCGTTCAGACGGGACTCTAAATCTTCAGGCATCCTTGCCGCTACTGCAACTCCGGCAGTGGAACTCTGATTGGTTACCGGCGTCTTAACAGGCGGTTTATCTTTTTTTGAAACACCCCCTGCCGCGGGTTCTTGAACGGTTTTTAAAGATTTCGCCATCAGCGGCGGAGATGCCTGTTTCTCAGAAGGCGCAGAAGTAGTTTTGTTGACTTCAGGGACAATGGCATAATCTTTTTGAGGAGAACGGTCTTTTTTTTCTAAAAAAGCGGTTTTGTCAGGATCTTTTTCGGGTTTCTTTTTCTCCACTGTAAGCGGCTTGGTTTTCGGCGGCGTAATTTCGGGTTTTTCTGATTCAATCTCGGACGCGGCAACACGGACTTCCGGCGCCTTATTGCCGCCTGAAGCCGCTGGTATGTTCTCCGGATCGCCAGCCGGTCCTGACGGCACAGATGAAGAACTCTCCTCTTTCTTTGCGTGAGTTTCCTTTACCGGCTTGGGCTCAGAGTCCCTTACCTTATAATAACGGGAACTTTCCGCTTTCCCGGTTTCCACTCTGTCAGAAACTTCGGAGGTTTTATTCTCCGACGCCGAAGCAAGGGGGGGGTCCAAGTCATTTTTCTCTTTCGTTTGTCCGGGGTCATCTGTCTCCTGTTGCATTAATCCCTGGTCTGAAGAGGGCGTTGAGCTTGTCTTCACCGGGCCAAAAAAAACATATCCGGCAACAAGACCGACCACTATAAGCAGAACAATACGGGTTACCACTGCAGACTTGTTATGAACTTTTCGATTCCCGCGGGTTTCTTCCCGCGGTGTAACGGGAATCTCGGGTTTTGACTGAATCTCATCACCGGAGGTATCCGCATGCTCCCGTATATCCGAAATTTTAAGTTTTGATTCACTCTCATCGGCGGAATCATCATCATCCGAGTGAATCACCGAAACGTTACGTTCTGATTCGAGCTCATCAGCGGAACCATGAGGATCCTGACGATTCCTGTTCAGGTTCGATACCTGGAATTCTTCCCTGCACTCTTTAATAATATCCGGGGTTATGATTACATTCTCCCTGACATAGCCACTCAACAAGGCATGATCGCAGATAATATTTATCAGCCGCGGATAGCCGCCGGAGAAAGAAAAGATTTCATAAATTGCGCCTGAACTGAAAATATGTGT
Organism: uncultured Desulfobacteraceae bacterium; assembly: GCA_964539365.1. Classification (GTDB taxonomy): domain Bacteria; phylum Desulfobacterota; class Desulfobacteria; order Desulfobacterales; family UBA11574; genus S5133MH16. The sequence continues at coordinate 4,820 of CAZIIV010000133.1, forward strand.
TTTTGCACCGGCAATTTCAAGTCGATGCCGGATATACGATTCCGTCTCACGGAGTGTCAAAGGCTCAATGTGATAGCTGAGCGCAACTCGCTGTCTGAGAGCCCTGTTTTTATATTCCTTTAAAATGTCAATAAATTCATTTTGCCCTACAAAAAAAATGTTCAGAAGTCGAACGTACTCATCTTCCAGGTTCGATAAGAGCCGGATCTCTTCAAGCAGATCATTGCTGATCCGCTGGGATTCGTCAATAATCATCAATACTTTTTTATTTCGCGAACGGATCTGTTTTAAAAATTGTTTGAAGGTAATGAGAAACTCCGCTTTGCCGGTAAAAGTTCTCTCCATGTTAAATGCATTTGAAATAATATTAAAAAACTCTATTACTTCCAAACTCGGATCGTAAATCGTAGCAACCAGTGTATCATCTCCGAGGCTTTGGATGAGAGCATTAATGAGTGTAGTTTTGCCCGTTCCCACATCACCGGTCAGGGCAAGGATGCCCTTGTTCTCAAGAATAGCGTATTTCAAGGTCGCAAGGGCTTCTTTGTGCTTTTCTCCCAGCCAGAGGAAATTCGGATCCGTGCTCATCTGAAAAGGTTTGGATTCCAAATTGTAATAAGAAAGATACATGGATTTCCTTTTATTCTCGCTTATTCCGTAAGTTCCTTGGTTTTCCTTTTAATATCCTTGGTGCTCCCGTAGCTGTAATAACTATAGTATCCATAGTAGGACTGATATCCGAAGCGTTTGCCGAGATTCACCTTGTTGATAATACATCCCAAAATCTTTCCCTGGGAGTTAAGCACGCTTTTTTTAAAATGAAGCAAGGCATCACGGGTGGTTTCGCCCATGCTGCTGACCAAAACCACGCCTCCCATAAGCCGTGAAATAACCAGGGCATCGGCAAACCCCAGATACGGAGGTCCGTCTACAATCACACGATCAAAACGCCGGGTCAGGGTTTGCACCAGCATTGTAAACCGGTCCGAGGCCAGTAACTCAACCGGGTTCGGAGGAATCGGTCCTGCCGGTATAAAACACAGGTTGGATATACCGTTCCGGCAGATCAGACCCTTGCCGCTGACCCCTGACAGGAATTTCGAAAGTCCGGGACTGGAGCTGTCCCCCGGGTCCTGGAAAAACTTGTGGAGCTTGGGTTTGCGCATGTCCGCATCCACCAGGATCACCCGTTCCCCGGCGCCGGCAAACGCCAGGGCAAGATTGGCCGCCATAGTGGTTTTGCCTTCCGAAGGTTTGGTGCTTGTCATCACAAAGCTTCCGGCTTGGGAAGCGGTCCCGGACAGCTGGATCGACATTTTGGTGCTTCGCATGGCTTCGGACAAGGGTGCTCCGGGATCGTTCACAAAAATATTTTCAACCGGAAACCCGTTGGTTTTGGACAGGGGCACCACCCCTAAAATAGGAATCTGAAACCGGTCGGAAATCTCATCAGGATTGGTTATGGTATCGGTAAAATACTCCAGGAAAAAGGCCAGACCCAGGCCGCCCATCACCCCCACCACAACGGCCAGGAGCAGATTCAATCTAACATTGGGTTTAAACGGCTTGATCGGAAGCATGGCCTGGTCTATAATGTTGATATTGCTCGACGACACCCCGACCATGGACTCAATTTCTTTGGTTCGCTCCAGCAGGCTCTGGTAGATCCCCTTGTTGGTCTCCACTTCCCGGGCCATAATTTTATACTGGGTTGCCCGTTCATTCAGGTCAATGGCCATTTGTTTCTGATGCTCTACACGGGCTCGCATGGTTTTGACCGTTTGCAAAGCGGCCTTGTATTGGTTTTCAATTGCCAGAAATACTTTTTGTTCCTCGATGCGGATTCGGTCGGCAATACTGCCCATCTTCATCTTTAACGCTTTTACGGTGGGGTAATCATCGTGAAAGGTAACGCTCAAGTCCTCGTATTCGGATCGCAGGCGCGCATATTCGGCTTTTAAACCTGAAATTACCTGGTTTTCCATTACCTGCGGCAACCCCGAAGGTCCGTCCGCCGCGGCCTGTTTATAGACGGATTCCTTGCCGATCAATCCGGCTTCCGCCATGGCCAGAGCTGAATTCAATTCCTCGAGTTGGCGATATACGCTGTTGAGCTTGACATCCAGAGACACAATGCCCGCCTGTTTTCCAAACCGGTTTAACTCCTCTTCCGCTTTTTCCAGACTGATTTTGGCCCTGTCGATCTGCTTCATCAGAAATTCCCGGGCCAGTTGAGACGCTTCGAGTTTTTTCTCCATATTCCAGTGGACAAATTCTTCTACAACAGCATTTGCCACGCTTCGGGATAATTGACGGTCCGGGGATGTGAAAGAAACGCCGATCAGCATGGAATTTCTCTTGGGGGAAACTTCCAGATTATCTTCCATAAATTTGAACAAAGCCTGTTGTTTTACCGCTTCCTCGGAAATTAAAGAGGAATTTTTTTCATGGTCCTCGGTGTTGGATATTAAAGCGCTTAAAAAGTCTTTAACAGCTTCTTTTATGCCGGAGACAATACCCGGTTTCCCGTCACCATACAGGGTATCAATAATAACCGGATGGTCGGTCAGTTCCAACTTTTCAACAACCCGGCGGATAAGGGCATTGTTTTGCAGCAGGTCTACCTGGGTCTGATAAAACTCCTGGGCACGCATTTCCGTGCCGACAACCTCTTCGAATTTGGTCACCTTCTGGTTTTGCGGCACGACCTCAATGGATGTGGACGCCTTATAGATTTTGGGAGACGCCAGGGTTAAAATAAGGGTGGTAATAAAAGTTAGGGCCAGGAAACTGATAATGAGCCATTTTCGACGGAAAATAACATCCAGATAGTCGCGCAGGTGGACTTCTTCAGTATCCCACTCGGGAACCGCATGCCGGAATTCCGAGGAAGGGAGATTCTGGTTGCGTACCCCCCCCACATTGCTTCCCGGAATTTTGGTTAGTTCGACGATTTCATCTGACATGATTCACCTCAGTTAAAATTACTAAAACCAGACGCCCTTGTCCATGGTTTTTTCATTCATTATTTTTATCCCGTATGCCCAGTTAAATCGGAAAGTTGTTTAACCGGTGTGAAACTTTTTTTCTATTTCACCGGGGCGATGTTGGACATTCGATGTTCATCTGTTTGTAGGCGTTCACGGTTCAAAGGTTCAGGGGTTCAAGGTTCTATTCTCGTCCC
>CAZIIV010000134.1:0-7987 GCA_964539365.1 uncultured Desulfobacteraceae bacterium
CCTTTTCCCGGTTTGCCGGAAATCTCATATCCAGGCTCGAATAATTGAGACCACTCGCCGCTTTGGTTGCTGATATAGAATTGATTTCCTTTATCGAAGTAACAAATAACGTCATCCTCACCGCATGAAATAAACAATACGAGGGTGAACGGTTCATCAACAGAACCATTTTCAAAATTTATGGTCCCTGCAATTTTTTCATCATCCATCGATAACTCAAAGTTCGAGAGTATAATTATTTCCCCTTCTGCATTCGGCAAAACCATGGCAGGAATTTTTTCCAGCGGCTTTGTTGAGGCAGAGAGCCTGATGCTTTCTTCTGCAACGGAGAAAGTAAAACGGATAAGAAATAAGGAAATAAAAAGTACAGAGACTATTTTGAACATCCTCTTCATATGCGTTCTCCTTATTAAATTTCAATTATTATTTTAGTCGGCTGGCAAGAATTATTATTGTTACATTATTAAGAATAAGTCAATAACCAATATCTCCGTAAAATCTCTTATTGCATCTTTATAACCCGAAATCTATAATTTCCCATATAATAATGAAGAGGAGGGATCAGCCATGAATAGAAAAATCCAGTCGGTATTTCTTATAGCCGGTGCCGTATTGTTTATATTTGTGATTGTGCCGTTATTTTCAGTCGCTGATGCCGGGGAGACAGGGACTCTTTGGATTCACAGCTATCCCGCCGGACTGGAAGTTTATATCACGGATTTAAGCAGCTTGAATGGTCCGCTCGGTGAGACCAAATGGATTTCCGAAGAATATTTGGTGGGTAAAACACCGGTTGAAGTCCCGTTAGACGAAGGTGAATATCGAATCGCGGTCAAGAATAAGGAATCGATTAATGTTTTTAGTGACGGAGAATCAACAAAGCTTCAAGTATGGACTGGCGAAACGTTTCTTGATGAGACTAAGTGTTATCATTATGTTAAGCCAAGCGGAGGAGGAAATATTTTGGTTGCCCTTTTCTGGCCGAAAACAATGTCTGTAAACGACTTTTTAAAGACTTTGCCGCGAAAGGACTTTGTGGTTATTGCTGACGAGCAACGGTCTTCATTCGAAGAGATATTTACCAAACATAACGTTCCTCAATCTGATTGGGAATCACTGATTTCCATGTTTCAGAAAACAGGGAAACTTGCCTGGCACGGCAAGACGGAATCTGAGTACTTATATATAACCGCAACCAAACTGGATGAAGATCGCCGGCCAGCCGAAATATCCATACAGCCGGTTATTGAATTTGAATAAAATCCTCATTAACCTGAATGAAGATGTATTCATTCGGAAGTATTATTATGTTTAATCACCCGAACAGGTATCCTGTTTAAAGGAGTTTTCAATGGATAAGATGGTTCAAGATGCCTTTGGCGCCGTCGGCAGAGGAGATAATGTTAAATTAGCAGGGCTTTTAAAACCAGTTCTATTCGGTCTGTTCAAAGGATTGAATCCCAATTCAAGCAGAGAGGACGGCGTGACCCTTCTGATGGAAGCTGCCTTTATCGGGAATTTGGAGATTTGCCGGCTGCTTATCGAGAATGGAGCGGGGATAGACTATGCGTCAGAGGATGGGTTCACACCCCTCATGGCGGCTTCCCGAAATGGCCATAAACATGTGTGCTCATATTTTCTCAGTGCCGGCGCAAATGTAAACGCGGAAAAGAAGGGAGAGGACCAGGGTTGGACAGCATTGCTGTTCGCTGCTTATGAGGGGCGGAACGATATTGTTTCTCTCTTGCTTGATAATGGGGCTGATATTAATGCGTGCACTGCTTCCGGTATAAATTCCTTGGTCCAAGCAGCCGCTCAAGGAAAGCTCGATACAGTCAAACTGCTCCACAGACGAGGATTGTCTGTAGATTCCAAAACGCACGAGGGATTCACCGCCCTCATGGGAGCTGCCAAATTCGGGCGGCTGAATGTGGCCCAGTACCTTGTAGACCAAGGCGCTGATGTCAGTGCGGTCAAAACAGGTGAGGATTCAGGATGGAATGCGCTCATGTTTGCTTCGTGGCAGGGTCATCCTGGTATCGTAAAGCTTCTGCTTGAAAGGGGTGCTGATATCAACCATATGAATAAAAACAGCGATTCAGCATTATTGCTGGCATCTTTTTACGGCCAAATCCCTGTCACCAGGCTGCTTCTTGAGCATGGCGCTGATTCCTCTGCCCTGAATATCGACGGCAAGGACATATTCATGCTGGCTGAGGAACAGGGCCATGCGGATTTGCTTAAATTTCTCGAAAAAAAAATTGGTCGTGTATCCACCGTTAAAGAAGCGAAGAAAAAACAGATATCTGCCGATAAAAGAAGACCGGTAATTCAGGCCGCTTTGAATAATGATCTGCAGGAGCTTAAAGAGCTCATCGACAGCGGCGAGCCGGTTAATTCCACCAATGAGGAAGGGGCGACAGCCCTTATTCTCGCCGCTTTTAAAGGATTTTCTGATGTCTGCCGGTTCTTGATACGTCGCGGAGCAGACGTATCTCTGAAAGACAAACGCGGATTCACTGCTTTAATGACGGCATGTGAATCTCCTGTTGAAAATGATGAACTGGTGCGATTGATGATTTCCAGAGGAGCGGATGTCAATGCGTCGAGCGGAGGGGGAGTGACAGCTCTGTTGAATGCCGCTAAATTGGGGCATCTCGAGATTTGCAGGCTGCTGCTTTCCAAGGGCGCGGATATTGAAGCGGCCAACAGCCATGGCGTAACGGCCTTGATTTGGGCGGCCGATCAAGGACGTACGGAGTTGGTTAAATTCCTTGTTGAAAAAGGGGCGAATGTCCATGCAAAGACCGACAATGGTTACACAGCCTTATCCATAGCCATGGAGAACGGTCACAGCGATATTGTCGAAATCATGAATAAAGCATCCCTGCCCGGCTATGATGCTGCTGATGAAATTGATTCCGGGGAGCTTCGCATATTGACCGATAGTGAGATCAAAAAAGCGGTAAGCACTTTGGTGGAGGAGTGTTCCTGGCATTTCGCCAATGCTGATGCCTATTTTGAGATTAAAGATGAATTCCTGAGAAGAGAAAAAGAAATAATCCGGCCGATAGGAGAGCAGCTGGATTTGACCGGCGGGATCAACTTGATGCGGAAAGTCTATGGCCAGGTGGAGGGCATATGCATGCAAAGATTCGGGAAGGGATGCCGCTCAGCCCTGGATATGAAATGGAATGGAATCGGTCTCTGGCGCAGTTGATTTTGCGAAGCCAGTAATTTTATTGAGATCACCTTGACTCTAGTTTTTTACAGCAGATGGAGTACAATCTGAATAAACGAATCCTAAAGAAATGAAAATATTAATAACGGCATTGGGAACAAGAGGAGATGTTGAGCCTCTGCTGGCTATAGGCGGTATTTTAAAATCAAGGGGTCATGATGTTGTTTGTGGATTATCAGCCCAGTTCCAGGAACTGGCTGAAGATGCTCAACTGAGATTCAGTCCCTTCAGCAAAAAGTATCTTGACATAGTTGAGAGCGAAAACGGCACGAATTTCATGGGACAAAAGGGTTCTTTCCTTACCAAAATAAAATTGCTTTTTGAGATGTACCGGCAAATCAAGCCAATTCAAAAAGAAATGGTAAGGGAGCAGAGAGAACTTGTGCAAAAGGAAAATCCGGACAGGATTATTTACAGCATGAAATGCTTGTATCCTGTACTCTGGGGCATGGCCAATCCTGGTCAATCCTCTATGATACTCCCGATTCCCGGCACCCTTCATAAAGTGACCTCTTATTCTCCTGTCCTGCCGAACAGTAAATATGGGCACCGTTTAAACAAAATCATTTATTGGGGGGTGCAAAATACGTTTTCAAAACAAATCAGGAATTATACCAAAGACTTTCATTCCGATTTTCCTCAGTTGGACCTGACAAAGAATTCAATAAAGGAATTTATTTTAAATGAACAAAACGCACTATATACAATTTCCCCATCTATTTTCGACCGGCCGGACTTTTGGCCTGATAATGCCAAGATTATCGGATTTCATGAGCGTACGAGGACCTCGAACTGGGAGCCCGAAGGTAATTTATTAAAATTTATTGAAAGAAATAAGAAAATACTATTTATCACTTTCGGCAGTATGCTTAATACCGAACCTGAGAAAAAGACAAAAACCATTTTAGACGTTCTGGAAAAAAACAAACTTGCAGCGGTAATCAATACATCCTCCGGCGGGCTCGTGAAGCCGAAACGGTACCCTGATAATGTGTATTTTACGAAAACGATTCCGTATGAATGGATTTTTCCTAAAGTCTACGCAGTCATTCATCATGGTGGGGCCGGCACTACCCATACGGCACTGAAACATGGCTGCCCCGGGCTGGTTGTACCTCATATCCTTGACCAGTTTTTTTGGGCATATATTATTTCAAAGAATGGCCTCGGTCCAAAAGGATTATCCATAAAAAAGCTGAACAGAGAAAATCTGGAGCGTTTATTGCTTGAATTACTCGAGACCATTGACTATAAGGTAAATTCCGAAAAGATTGCGGATAAAATGAAAAAGGAAAATTTAACGGAGGAACTGCTCAGCTTAATAGAATGAGTTAACCCCGTTATCCGGTCATACAGGCAGATCCCGATTCTCTTAACTTTTTTTCGATCCGCCCGTAGTGCGGCTGGTAATCCTTATAGGTGTTTCCAATCTGCATGAATGAATCAGACCCGACTTTCGCCAATATGATTTAAGCATCTCTTAATTCAATTATTTTCAATCATTTACAAACAAGCTTTTGTAGCACCTAACTATATATTGTGTTTAATAGCCACTAATATCCTTTATATTGAGTATCTTAACAAAAAAAAGACTTGACAAGTAGTACCTAATGACTTATATTGTCTGTATGGCATATATCCTCAAAAAGCGTATAAAGGGTCGTACCTATTATTACCTGGCTGAATCTCAACGAATAAACGGCAATCCCCGGATCGTCTGGCAAAAGTATCTCGGCACTGCAGATAAGATAAAGGAAAAGCTGCTGGAGTCGAAAAGAGAGTATATAGAAGATATCTCCACATTTGAGATCGGCTCTCTGGCTGCCATCGAATCTATAGAGAGAGAAATAAATTTTTTAAAGATTGTCGATGAGATTGTACCTAAGAGGGACCAGGGTATGAGTGTCGGCCTCTATCTTTATCTTATTGTTTTAAACCGGGCTATAGAGCCAAAGAGCAAGGCCTCTCTGGGGGAATGGCTGAAGAAGACGGCCATCAGTGAATACCGAGAGGTTGATTTTTCGCTTCTTGATTCGGCTAACTTCTGGGATCATATGGACAAAGTCAGTCAAGAACAGATCGAAGCCATGAGCGATGAGGTGGCCAGGAGAGTCATTGAAAGATATGATATATCTTTGGATTGCCTGCTTTATGATACGACGAATTATTTCACCCAGATGAGTGCTGCGACAGAATCTGAGCTCAGCCGTTATACTCATTCCAAGGCCGGCAAACACCAACTGCGGCATGTGGGTCTGGCGCTTTTGTGCAACCGGGAAGAAGGGGTGCCTCTTTTCCACCGCCTCTACTCTGCCAATACGCATGACTCCAAGCTTTTTTCCCAGATTAAACTGCAGCTGTTTCAACTGCTTCTCTCCTTAAGGAGAGGCAAAGAGCGGATGACTCTGGTTTTCGATAAGGGATGTAATTCACCTTTAAACTTTTCTGAAATTGACAAAAGCGATTTCTTTTTTATCGGCACTCTTTCCACCTATCATCATCCCAAGCTCTGCGGTGTGCCTCTGAGTGATTATAGAGAGGTCGACTATGAGGGAAAGCCACTCTATGCCTATCGGAAAACCATGGAGGTCTACGGAAAAGAAAGAGCCGTGGTTGTGACCTATAATCCCCGCACATACAAAAAGAAGATCCATTGGATGAGCCGTACGATCCTCAGGACAAAGCGGAAACTGCAGGAGTTACGCCGTGAACTCAAGAGTGTGGATAAACGCACAACGGTCCAATCGGTGGAGAGAAAGGTTCAGGAGATTCTCTCAGAAAGCCATATCGCTCCTGTGTTTGATGTTAAGGTTTCCTCCTGTTATGGAAAGTACCGCATGTCGATCCGCACGGTGCCGCTGGTCATCAAGGAATATAGAGCTCGGTTTGGTAAAAACATTATTTTCACAGATCATCCTGACTGGAGCAATGAGGAGATCATCTTGGCCTACAGGGACAGACACAAGATCGAGACCTCTTTTCGCTTGACAAAAGATCCTTTTCTTGTACGCTGGACGCCGATGTATCACTGGACCGACAGCAAGATCCGGGTTCATGGATTTTCCTGTGTGATGGCTCTGCTTTTCCTCTCTCTGCTCCACAAGAAAATCAAGGAAGCTAAAGTATCCATATCATTAGACAGAGCGATGGAGTCTCTAAGAGACATCCGCCTGGCTTACTGTTTTTATCCCCAAAAGAGACAGCCGGTGCGAAAAATCTGCCGTCTCAGTAGTACCGAAAAAGAGCTCCTAACTGCGTTGAAGCTTGAAATTCCAGCAGTTAGGTAGCACATCTACACACAATGTAACATGCTTAATATAAATAAGTTACAATGTGTTTTTAAAATTAATGGCGAAAGTCGGGTTTATAAGGTCTTTCTCTGTCTTTTTGTTTTAATTTTCAAATTAAGTATTTTGCTGTGATGCAAGAATAAGGGGGGGTTATTCGGAAGAAATGGGTAATAATGGGACTATTTAAGATGCATTATGATTGTGTTGGATTGAAATAAAAATAAATGTTTTTGCATTATCATATAATCCACTATCTATAAAATCATTTTGTATAAATTCAATCACAGATTTCTCCAGATTCGCATTTTTTGAAGTTTCACGCAAAATTTTTAGGTATATTAAGGCTAAAAAACTTGTGATTCTAAATTTTTCATGTCTTTTATCTATTTTGTTTCCATGTTCTAGGTAGATGTTTGCATGCATTTGTTCGGAGAAAATAGAATAAAGTTTATTGAGACTATATTTTGAAATTTTTGGTATTTCATTTTCATCTAATAAATCTTTAATAACCCAACTTACTTTAGGAAATTGGAAATTTTTTTCCCAAACTCTTAGTTCATTAAGTTTTGTTACCGTTTTTAATGAATTTTGTACCGTTTCTCTAATTTTTGATATTGAGGGTAATTTAACTTCATTCTTTTCTGATTGACCTATTAATGGGTATCTTGGTTCCACTAATCCCATGGAATCAAGTATTTTATAATCCTGTCTAATCAAATCATTAGTAGGATTTATTGGCATCAATGCACAGAGATATAATTCATGCCAAATAATTCTCTTTATTTTTTCATTCTCATTTCTTTTTTTGGTTAAATATAAAACCCTGCAATAAATTTCAATCATACCTCTTGCAAGGTTATCTAAAATTTCAATATTTGGTATTTCTTTTTCTGTACAATCTATAATAAAATTAATTCTGTTTTCAAAAAATTCCAAAGCATAAATATAAAAATGATTAATTCTTCTTTTCTTTAATGTTTCTATTTCAGTTGAATGGGCGATTTTTGACTTTTTTATTATTTCCTTATTTATCTGTTTATTTAGCTCATTACATTTTTTTAAAAAATCAATTACAAATCCCCATGAAAAAAATTTCTTTTCATTCACTTTTTCAACTCTGACTCACGCTCTTCAATTTACGTTTGTTATCTTTGACTGTCAAATAAAAAAATAGAGGATCTGTCCCTAAAGACATATCCCCCGGCTGAATGCATATTCCGGTCAAACCGGCCACCGATTCCGGAGTTATCCGGACACCCTCCGCAGTGATAAGGCAATGGACTTTCATTATACTTTCAAGTGGCCGGAATGAGTCAAGGGAGATTTTTGTTTTCGCATGGAATCTCCCTCAAGGTCCAGCCGGTAAGCGTTGTGAATGATCCGGTCCATGACAGCGTCAGCTAATGTGGGATTGCCGAAAAGCTCATGCCAATCGGAGACCGGGACCTGGGTTGCC
>CAZIIV010000135.1:0-7982 GCA_964539365.1 uncultured Desulfobacteraceae bacterium
AACGTGTTCACCCTGACTGAAACTGTAAAGGATACAGGTAAAGATGGACAGCGAACAATACCACCATCACCGGCGTGGTGATCGAGGCGCTGGATACGTTTTTAAGGAATCAGAAAAACAGGGTCGGGTGAGATGTGGGTAGTTATCAGTGATAAAGCTGGATGAAATGATAGAACATCAATGAATGGAATTACCACAACCGTTTCCGAGCAAAGGCTTTTCCGGAATGAGATTTTAGATATTTTTCAAATGAAAGGGCTTTTGATTTTTCGGTGAATGCGGTGTAAGTACTAATTCACAAGGTTTATATTTTGCGGTATACTCGGATTTTCCGTGATTATGGGATATTAATCGGGAGTTGAGATCTGTGGTATAGCCGATGTAAGTCTGATCGGGACAGGGAATGCTGCGAAGCAGATAAACGAAGTACATTATTTCATGCTTCTATGTTCGTCTCAGATATTATTTGCATTTTTGACGATTTTGATCGTTATTGGCTTGCCATGCGTAGCCCGTAGGGCGAAGCATGGTGGAGGCGGCGGAGTCGAAGATTCGACTTCCACATTGTGACAAATCGTTGATATAACAGCTTTTCCCTTTAATACCAGACAATTAAAGCAATCTTATTCAGATTCAATAAGTTCAATTTCCAGCAATTTTTTCAACCAATTTGAAAAAATTCTACCGACATTCTACCATGCAAAATGGATGCGGGAGGACAGCCCTCCTCTGGTGAAAACTTTTGCGGATTCTACCAGTAATTCTACCAGTGAATAAAGGATGAAGAAGTCAGACCCGCCTTCACAAAAAATCCATCCGAAAAATTATTTCAAAATCAATTTTTCCCTTCATGGCGTGTGTGTGTGTTAAGTACCCCACAAAGGCCAATTACAAACTCCCCTGTATGACACATTGAGCGTTGGCCTTAAATGATTGAAATTTAAAATTCAATTATATCTGTTTTCATTACAAAAGATTAGCACATGATATTGACCATTGAGGTAAATTGTAAGGAGAGAACATCTGACCGAAGCGGAGGTATCAATCAGCAGATTTTAACCCCAAAAAAACTACCAAGAAAATAACCATAAATTATTCAGAAATATCCTCAAAAATACATTCCTTATCACCCCATCCCATCTATAGTTGACAAACCATAAACCCAGCCCACTATCCAAGCCGTTTAACAATTTCCATACGCAAGGAAATTATCAAATACCGCTTACGCAGAATTCTGCGGAAGCGATTTACAGCATCCACCTAATTTTTATCAAAAGCCGTGATTGATCGTCCAAATCTGTGAGACCGTCCAATTATCTTCCGTTCTAACTGCTTAATATTATAATACCCTGGACGATTGGACGACGCGGACGATGATTTACAAGCATATTTCTTTACCCTCTATCCCGCCCGGCCGGAGAAAGTTCAGGATAGGACGTAAATATCGCTGGTGAAGAATTCTGCACAAGCGGTTTTCAGGAATATCAGAAAGCAGTCAGGGACTATCCGGTAGATCGTCATTAGGGTTGTCATATTTAAACTTTTTGATTTGACTGTCAACGACAATTACAATGACGTCGATGACGATGGTTTTAATAAAGTAGATTCCAAACGTTTGGAATCCTCCGTCCAGACCTGCTTTAATCGTTTAATTATCGTTCAGGCTTTAACGAGATATCGGATTGATATCCAACAAATACAGGGAACTGATATAAATAGCAGTTATCAAAAGTTTGGCAACGGTGAAATCACCTGCTGTAAAGATGGAGACATTATTTTTTGAGATGAATTTTTGGGGGATGTTGAAAAATTAGCAAATAGTTTAGGGCATCCTCGCCTCTGTGTATTAGGAGTAAGTAATCTGAAGAATTCAAGATGATTAACAACCACTTTGGGCATATTTGGCTAATTTAGGAAGTAATTTCTCATTAATTTTATTTTTATTTAAATAACCTTTTTTAAGTCCCTCAGTTATTTCCCTGCCGATTTTTTTTTTTAATATTCGCATTAAATTACCATCTTTTTGGATTGAGGAAGCGAGCGAACATACCTGTTTAGCTGTAAGATCAATTAGATCAATGTGTAAATTATTGACCTCATCGTCAGCAGTATCACCCTTAATTTTCTTGGTTTTTATCTCAAATTCTTCCAACAGATTTGAATCAAATGTGGCGTAATCAACTTCCTGAACATTATCCCGCATACCAGCAATTGCTGCTAATATTCGTTCGATATCAATTAGTTCATTTTCAACCTCATAGACAGAGAGAGCATTCTCCTTTGTTATAAAATTCCTTAATGCGTCTGCCTGGAGCCCCCCCAACTCATCTGCTTTTTGAGGTTCCATATAAACTTTTCTCTCAAGTTTCCGAAATAATATCGACAAAACTAACAAGCTCCTAAATCTTCAATTATCTGTCCATAATCATTCTTTAAGCTATCATATTTTTCTCTGCTTATTGCATCCTCCAGATAAGGTATGGCTTGTGGATCTTCCATGTCATATAAACCAAGTGAAGCACTGTCACGAATTATTGCCGAGGTATGATTTAAGCCTTCTATTAGAAGCCTAAAACGAAGATTCTTAGTTTTTATATCAGCGTTACGACCGACCGTTCTCATTGTTTCCGAAAGCAATTCTATGTTAGTTTGTCTATACGAAAGCAAATCGCTTAAAGCTTTCAGCGTTAACATACCGAAATAATTAATCATTGAATCGAGCCTTTGGCTAAAAATGCTATCCATTCCTGCTTTAAAAATTTCTGATTCACCATCACAAAATATTTCTTTTACTTTTTTACTCACAAAGGTTAATCTATCGATATCAGAGCTTTTTTCCTCCGAAGTACTTAATTCAGCTATATCTAAAGCAGGGAAAAATTCATCTACACTTGAAGCGTTAGTTTCATCTATAATTAGGTCAAGATTATCTTCCTTTTTCAAGTATGGTCTGATTTCCTGATGAACAACCCAACTGTCGGAGAAAATCCGTCCTCTCTTTATTACTGTTGATGAATCAGGATAGACAACCCATTCATAACTACGCCTGATTTTTTTTGCAGGCATAATTTCTTCGGCAAAGGTAGGTCTGGTAGGATACGCATAGTCAGTCAGACTAAATACATCTTGTCCAAGACTATCTAAAACAGTTAATGCATTTTTAGGAACAAGATTCATGAGATATCTCCCTTTTCGGCTATTTCAATCGCCATTTCAATTAATTCATTGAAAAGTATATTGAAATGTTCCTTTGGAATAATGAGATCTTTTATTGGAACTGTATTTATATCCATTTCAACAGAAACAAAAAAAACTGGATCTGATTCTGAGCTTTCTGATTTTAACACCATTTTCGTCGCTCGCCAGCGAGAAAGGCGATTAATTTTTAAATCTGATATCCCACTTTTAGAAGGGCGAATCCTATTGATTGAATATGAAAAATCTGATGAATTAGGGTCTAACTCAACAGAATGCAAATATTCGTTAAGTAACACATAAGCATCTTTATGATTTTCGGTAGGCAAATTAATTTGAGAGCCGAAAGCAAGCCTGCTTAGAGGACCACATGATTCAAGCCATTTAACCATCACAGGCTTAAATAATTCTATAGCTTCTATAAATTGGCCAATGTTAGGTAAATCTTCTGCAATTTTGTCTGCAAGAAGAATGGGTAGATAATGCCAGTCAATCCTTCCTGGAACAAATTTTAAGGATAATGCACCTTTTCCAAACTTCCCAGTCTCCTCCAAAATTTTTGCTTTTGGTTGTGTATTGCTTTGTTCAGGCAATTCTCCGAGCGTTTCTTCCCATTTTGGAATAGATTCTAATTTGCAGGTTGGAGCTGGGAAGGCTGTGAGTCTTAGATATTGAGCAAACCATTTTTCAATTTTTGGCAAATTATCCACTTTATCCTCCAAGAAGAACATCTAAACTTTAATAAATTTCTTATATTATAACATCTATTGTAGCCTTTTTCAATCCAAGCCTTTTTAAAATGATATTTATTTTGATTTTTACTTAAATCATTTTTGCATGATAGGCATACAGAAAATGGCGTATAAGACTCAATTGCAATATTACATTTTTGTTATGAAACCCATACTATATCAGTTATGCCCTTTGGCATATCTTATCAGCATACTATATTTTATGTAATGTCAATAAATTGCGATATGATTAAGTGATCACATCATTATCAGACATTATCTTTGATGTCAAATTTTCCGCCATACAGACCGTCGATAATCAATCCCGCCAAATCAAGGTTAGGCCATCAAGCATTGAAAAAAGGCAGGTTAAATGTTGTCCATTCGTTTGGACAGCGTTATCCAAGTGGTCAATCTTGTTTAAATTAGATACTTTTATTAGCACTCTTCTTTTATCATTCCAAATTCCTCCTCTGGCAGCGCCAGACGCTCGTATTTAGGGGTTCTGTCTTCAATCTATATCCAAGTGTTCTCCAAGCAGCTACCCTTCTGTAAAGCGACTTAATCGCTTCAAAAGACTATCATGGTCGTCTTGTTTTAATACCGCCTGGAAATATTATTACCCACCTTTTTGAATAAATTGCTGTGTCTATTCTTCCCGAATTTTTCCTGCGCGCGATAGTCCATCAATCCCATCATCGTTGTCATAACAAAATTACCCCGGAAAAATATCGTCTCCTGTACCCGGTAGATGATGCAGGTGGACAATTCGCTCCTGTAATTATAGCCCCCACCCCCCTTTGACTTTTCGGGGAAGCCCGTGTGGCAGAACTAATGAAAGGAGGTGATCTGTTTTGTGAAGGTTAAGTTTGAGAGGATATTTTCCGATGTATTTAATTGATATGAATGAAAAAGGAGAATCAAATGAAAAATTATCTTATTTTTGGCTCGATACTTATTGCAATGTTTTCAGCTTTTGTTCCTAACGTTGAAGGCGAGGAAGCAAAATTTGTCGGTCAGCCGGTGGTGTCTGAAAATAAAACTGTTAAATCCAATGAATTCTATAACGAAGGCACAAAACAAATAAGATTGAGCCAGTACGAAAATGCCATATCATTTTTTCTGAAAGCTGTTGCTGAAGATAAAAACGATGTTGATTCATGGGATCATTTGGGAGTTTGTTACCGGCGAACCGGCCAAATTGATAAAGCGATTCAATCTTATGTAACAAGCATTAAAATCAATCCCTACAACATCGTTCCTTATACAAATCTGGGTTTAATTCATATAGACCTGAAAGATTATGAGCACGCAGAGCTTTTTTATAAAGTTGCAGTTGAATTGGATAAAGATAATCCAGAGGGATATTACGGTTTAGGATTAGTCAATCAGAACATGGGGTTATATGATGACGCAATTAAGAATTACCTCATAGCAGCGGAACTTTATGATAAAAGCAATTCTCCATTTTTAGCTGATGCGTGTGCTGCTTTAGGATTTAACTATTGCAATCAAACTCCACCAAACAATTCTCTGGCAGTAAAATATTATCAAAAGGCCAAGAAGCTTGGACATCCATTATCCCAGGAGATTGATTCATTTCTAAAACAAGCTTCTGAAAGATAAGCATGCTCTAAAATCGAGCTGTCAATTTAATCCAAACATAAGGGCGGTTGGTCTCTACCATTGAGATTAACCGCCCTTTTTGCGTTTTGAAAGGAGGTGAATTCAAAATGGCATACACACCGGAACTCTCATTCAAATCATCCTGTACCCTGCGAAGGATTTCCTGGGCGCTCGGCCTGCCGATGACGAAAGCCATGGAAAAGGTTTTCGAATATCTGCCCGAGGTCTTGGACAGAGAAAAGGTTTGTCAGAAGTGCCGGGACAAATCGAAATGTTCAACTTGTTGCTTTAGTTCAGACAAACAGAATCAAGATAAAAAGGAGGTGATGGAGTAAGGAAGGTTGGTGAGACGGTGCTACACGGAGGTTGGCACTCCTGATAACAGGATTAATGGTCTTAAAACCAAGTCCTGATGCCCCGGACAAAGACCTCTATACCGGTATTGGACTTCGTAGTCACCGCTCACCATAATCAGATTATCATAACAACCCATTTAATCAAATCATTTTTTGTAAAAGGAGCAGTTGCCGTATTGGTGGCTGCTCTTTTTGTTTTGAAAGGAGGCAACAATGATAAATCAAACACAGGAAACAAGAAAGATTAACACGGCAGAAGTCATTCTGCCCAGGGACAAAGAACATGAGATATTGCCATCGGTCATGCCTAAATCACCGCTGGATTGGCCGGTCGAGATGTTTACCCAGGCCCTGGATCGCAGAGAGGTCAATCGCAAGGCGCTGCTGAAATGGATCGAAAGCAATCTTCAGCATGGCGTTGATTACGGACAGATCCATGTAGTGGGAAAGGACAAGTGCGAGTATGCCAGACATGGCAGGCAGCAGGAGTGCCCCAACAAATATCATTGGAGCAAACCGTCCCTGTGGAAGCCCGGTGCGGAAAAGATATGCGGCATGATGGGGATTATTCCGAGATTTCCCAATCTCGACAAGTATGAAAAGGCGGTGCTTCAGGGAGGAGACATAAAGGTCGTTATCCTGAAATGCGAGCTGCATACGCCATCGGGTTTCATTGCCGCAGAAGGCAGCGGTGCCAGACGAGTGGATCAGGATAAAGGCGACATCAACAAAAGTCTGAAAATGGCTGAAAAGAGCGCTCACATTGATGCCACTCTCCGTATTGCCGGGCTGTCCGAAATCTTCACGCAGGATCTTGAAGACATGCTCAAAGATAAACAGGATATTCCGCCCGGAGCAAACAATGTAACTCCGAATCCAGAAACTAATCCGTCAGAAAGAGACAATGGGAATGGTTCACCAAATTCTGCGGGTCAGCAAACGAATGCACAGAAGCACGCCAACAATCAATCTGATGAGGATAACGGCAGTGGCTATTCTGATGCCAAAAGAATCACGGCCAAACAACACAAATACATTTTGAAGCTGTCTCTGGAAAGAGGAACATCCAGGCAAGACCTGAACAAACATTGTCTGAAAGCCTTTGGTGTCTCCATGGATTATCTTTCCAGAGCCGATGCCAGCTCTTTAATCGACAACATGCTGAATCAGTAAGATGAAATCTTTAACCAGGGGAAGGTGTGTCACATGCCTTCCCCTTTTTTAATGTTTTAACAAAGGAGGTTTATTGTGACTAAAAACCAGGCATTACAGGAATTAA
Source organism: uncultured Desulfobacteraceae bacterium (assembly GCA_964539365.1). Taxonomy (GTDB): domain Bacteria; phylum Desulfobacterota; class Desulfobacteria; order Desulfobacterales; family UBA11574; genus S5133MH16. The sequence continues at coordinate 7,188 of CAZIIV010000135.1, forward strand.
AACAAGAGCTTCATATTTCACACAGTCAGCTATTTGTTTATCTGAATTGCTCGCTGAAATATCAGTTCATGTATGTGGAGTGCCGGCCACCGGAGCGACTTTCCATCGCTCTTCCTTTCGGCGGCGCTATTCATTTGTGCGAGGAGAGATATTACCGGTCCTTTATGGACAAGGATTATCTTGAGCCTTTGAACATCCTTGAAGAATTGTTTGCCGATTGCATCTCCCTTGAAATCGACCATTCTGAAATACCCGTTATCTACAAGAAAGAAGCGCCGGATAAAGACAGCGTGATCCGGATGGGAAAAAGTTTGTTGAAGGTGTTCTATGAATCCGTGGATTTGAAAGGCAAGAAAATCATCGGCGTTGAACTTCCCTTGTCTGCAAAACTGTATACGCCGGAAGGGGAAGCCACTGAACTGAATCTTATCGGAGTGCTGGATCTATTGCTTCGTGACCAAAATAGCGAGCTGCTGGTCGTTGACCATAAGACGGCTGTCCAACCGAAATCCCAGTCCACGGTCGATGAGGATATGCAGTTCACAGCGTATGCGTATCTTCTGGCTGCCAATAAATATGTGTTTCCCACCGCCACCGTGAATTGTCGCATGGATGTTCTCCGAAAGCTGAAGACACCGAAGATGCAACAGCATTTCACGGTGAGAACAGCGGCAGATCGTAAACGGTTTGCCAAAATTGCCAATGCTGTTCTGGCCGGGATTGACAGCAGGATCTTCATGCCCAACAAATCCTGGCTCTGCAGCGACTGCCAGTTTATCGGCGCATGTAAGGCCT
>CAZIIV010000136.1:0-7908 GCA_964539365.1 uncultured Desulfobacteraceae bacterium
AATTGAAGAACGGATTCCATTAAAACAAGGATTGAAACATAGTGTCTCATTTAATATGATACATAATTGTCTCAATTGAAGAACGGATTCCATTAAAACAAGGATTGAAACAGTAAGGCGTAATCGTGAACTCGCCAAAGTTATCCATATTGAAGAACGGATTCCATTAAAACAAGGATTGAAACCAGAATTATGAGGAGGCTTAAACCATGAAACAGGATTGAAGAACGGATTCCATTAAAACAAGGATTGAAACTGTCAACCTTGTCGCCGCCCTTGGAAGTTGGCTTTATTGAAGAACGGATTCCATTAAAACAAGGATTGAAACAGACCAGCCGATTCACAGAGGCCCAGGACAGACTTTTATTGAAGAACGGATTCCATTAAAACAAGGATTGAAACTGGCCGACTCCGCCTTCTTGACCCTATAAAAAAGTTATTGAAGAACGGATTCCATTAAAACAAGGATTGAAACAGACCGCAATCCGCAGTTCCTCGACGGTTTCTGCCGAATTGAAGAACGGATTCCATTAAAACAAGGATTGAAACGTGTAAACCTGGACCTCGACCGCATCCACGGCCAGATTGAAGAACGGATTCCATTAAAACAAGGATTGAAACACAGTAATGAATTTATGCCGGTAATTAATTAAAATTGAAGAACGGATTCCATTAAAACAAGGATTGAAACTGACCGCCTCTGAAACTAATGCTCCGTATATGTCCAATTGAAGAACGGATTCCATTAAAACAAGGATTGAAACATAGTGTCTCATTTAATATGATACATAATTGTCTCAATTGAAGAACGGATTCCATTAAAACAAGGATTGAAACCTGATATCCCGGCTAAATCCTCACCAGGAATATACATTGAAGAACGGATTCCATTAAAACAAGGATTGAAACTAGTTGCTGGCATTCCGGGCGATCATACCGCCTAAATTGAAGAACGGATTCCATTAAAACAAGGATTGAAACATATCATGGTTTACACTCCTCCCTCCCGCACCGGCGAATTGAAGAACGGATTCCATTAAAACAAGGATTGAAACCCATATACTCAACAGATCCATTTTTATCGCGTCTAAATTGAAGAACGGATTCCATTAAAACAAGGATTGAAACTACCTGGCTGCGTCTCCGGTTTTGGACCATCAGGGGATTGAAGAACGGATTCCATTAAAACAAGGATTGAAACAAAAAAAATGAAATAGATGAGAAAGGAGTTAATATATTGAAGAACGGATTCCATTAAAACAAGGATTGAAACTCTGCCATCCGGGGCACTCTGCCCTTGAATGTATTAATATTGAAGAACGGATTCCATTAAAACAAGGATTGAAACATAACCTTCTGAATCGCCCTCAGGTTCTTCGGCACAATTGAAGAACGGATTCCATTAAAACAAGGATTGAAACTATGGTGTCTGTTCAGTTCAACAATATTAAATTAAATTGAAGAACGGATTCCATTAAAACAAGGATTGAAACGGCAACGAAGAACCTGTTTGGCGCACAAAGTTCAGATTGAAGAACGGATTCCATTAAAACAAGGATTGAAACAGTAGAGCAAGCTGCATTTCAAACTCTTGCATTTTCATTGAAGAACGGATTCCATTAAAACAAGGATTGAAACTCAATGCCGTAATCGGGCAACGTCGGGTTCGATAATATTGAAGAACGGATTCCATTAAAACAAGGATTGAAACACGTCCGAATTAAAGTGGTGGGTGAAAGAGTTTTGATTGAAGAACGGATTCCATTAAAACAAGGATTGAAACAATAAATTCGTGATGAACAGTTCCCGGGGCAGTATTGAAGAACGGATTCCATTAAAACAAGGATTGAAACAGCTCATCAACATTCCACTCTCTTTGTTCATGTGAGATTGAAGAACGGATTCCATTAAAACAAGGATTGAAACAACTGATTGACTATTTTGACATGATCTTTGTCGTGATTGAAGAACGGATTCCATTAAAACAAGGATTGAAACTCAATGCCGTAATCGGGCAACGTCGGGTTCGATAATATTGAAGAACGGATTCCATTAAAACAAGGATTGAAACACGTCCGAATTAAAGTGGTGGGTGAAAGAGTTTTGATTGAAGAACGGATTCCATTAAAACAAGGATTGAAACTACCTGAATCATCGAATCCCTGGTAATGTCAACCGAAAATTGACCACCTGTGACAACTCAATTTTGACCACCCCGAAAAAAGTGTAAAGTTCATGATGATAAGGGGATCATCGCAATCCTGCCCTGTTTTCACCTCGGCGAAATTTTACCGGTAATTACTGTGGTGTCGTTTAAAGGTATTAGTCTTCTATTGCTTTTGCTCTGCACTGGTCATATCCGATATCCGCTCTGGATATATCGTAAACGTAAAGCGGATAGGTATAATCGAATTCTTTGATTAAAAGACCTCCTTGCCAATCGGTTATCGTGTAAATGTCATGGTTATCTGTGTATTCGTCGAACCATGTTGTGTTTTCATTCGTAAATACGACATCGATCGTTTCTAATCGGCCTTTGTGTGGATTGTACACCGTGATTCCCATTTGTTTCACATCCTTTTCTGCGCTATTTCTTCGCTTTTATGCTCTGTTTTAACCGGTAGCTATCCCACGGACAATCGATGATATGCGCCTTATGGGTAATCCGGTCCAATAGAGTCGCTGTTATGATCGGATCACCAAAGACTTGCGTCCAATCGGCAAAGCCCAAGTTTGTGGTGATCATGATTGATCCTTTTTCGTATCGTTCCGCTAGGACCTGGAAGAGTAGCTCCGATCCCTCCTTGGAAAAAGGGATGTAGCCAAGTTCATCCAGGACAAGCAAATCGTAGCGGCTATAGCGCTGTATCAGTCGGCTCAGATCCCTGGCCTCTCTGGCTTCGATCAGATCATTGACCAATCCATAACAGGAGATAAATCGGGTTCGGTAGTTGGCTTTGCATGCCTCGATCCCAAGAGCGGTGGCCATGTGGGTTTTTCCGGTTCCGCTTCCACCTAGAAAAATGACATTTCTATGTTCCTTTATATAATCACAACCGCATAAATCCCGGAACAGTCGCATATCCAAATCCGGAACAGCGTTCAAATCAAAGGTCTCAAGAGGCTTGAGCAAAGGAAACTTCGCGTCCCTAATTCTGCGAGTCAGGCGATTTTCCGATCGAACCTGAAGCTCGATAGTGGCCAGCTCCAAAAGAAACTCATCGTATCCGATTCCACTCTCTTTTGCCTGACGCAAGTGAATCTCTATGCTGCTTGCCATGGCGGACAATTTCAGGGCCTTCAAATGTTCTCTTAAGGAAATCAATATCGCATTTTTCATACTGCACCTCCCAGCTGACCATAAACCGACACATCGGGAAGGGGCAGGCTCGACCATCCAGTCAATGGGGCAATGCCAGCCTCCTTTTCATTTCTGTAACGGAGTATGTGATGGACCCCATCACTGGTGCGAATATTGTTCTTCAAAGCCAAATCAACAGCAGCTTCAACCTCGTTGACCGAATAATCCCGGTAGAGCATAAGAACTGATATGAAATCTTTGGTACCTTTCGTCTCGCCCTGGGCATGGCGAAAGCTCGAAAGCAAAATATTCATGCCCTCAGGCCACATCGGTTGCCATTGCCGAATAGGCCGGGCGCTGTCAAACGCCATGGGCCGTTGGTAAATAAGATCCAGATAATGATCCGGGTGCAGTGACCACTTGTTGTTGCCATACAATCTTTCATGAACGGCCAGTTTTTTGCCGCAAACAAACAACTGCACTTGATCTACCAAAAGCAATACCTTCGCTTTAAAACCCGCATATCGGCTCGGCACGGAATAGCGGTTCTTATCTACGATCACCGTTGCATATTTGTCGACACGCCCATCATAGGTTTGTACGTTGCTGAAAACATCCTCTGGCAAACACAGAAGATGCGTTTTCTCTTGCTCATACAATTCGATGACGCTACGCTCTCGCCCGGATATTTTATGGTTCCCATAGGCCAAACACCGCTTGAGCAGCTTCTCGTTTAACTCCGAGAGACTGTCTGCTTCAGGAACCGGCACCATGTAATTACGCCTTGCAAAGCCGACCAACCCTTCAACACCGCCTTTTTCGTTTCCACTGTTAGAATTGCAGAATCGGGCATCAATGCTGAAATAGGCTTTGAATTTTCGAAACGCCTCTTGCTCTGTGCGACCTTTACCCTTAAGCACCTTGAACACGGCAGTCTTCAGATTGTCGTAAATCAAAACCGGGAAGACACCCCCGAAGAACTCAAACCCTTGGATATGTGCATCAAAAAATGCCTGCTGGCGCTCGCAGGGATAACATCTGACAAAATGCTTTCCGGAGTATTTGGACCGCATACAGAAAAACTTCACCCGAACCTCTTTGCCCCGGATAATCGCATTTGCGGTTCCCCAATCCACCTCCGCCTCATAGCCTGCTTCTGGATCGCAGGGGATAAATGCCTTAGATGCGCCTATGCCAAATTGGACCTTGGCCAACCGGACATACCGACGAACCGTCGATTCACAACCTGTATAATCATGCTCTTCAATCAACCGATGGTATACGCGACGAGCTGTATGACGCTGCTTTTTCGGCTGATTTTTATCTCCCTGTATCCAACTATCTATGGTCTCTAAATATGGTTCAAGCACAGGAAAGGGCTGATGTTCTCGCTCCTTATACCCCCATGGTTCTCCCCGAATAGCCTTCTTGATTGTGTTGCGAGAATGACCGGTCATCCGTGACAACTCGCTTATGTTTTTTCCATAAATCCGATGTGCTGTCCGTACCAATTCATACTGATCCATCCTGAGCAATTCCTTTCCTCCTTTCTATATGGTTTCTTTGGATATACCATATTAAGGAGATGTCTTGTTCAGGGTGGTCAATATTGGGTTATCACATGCCCTTTTTGCTGATCATTTTTAGGTTAGCACAACCAAATCCCCACCGAACAGCAAGTATTGAAGAACGGATTCCATTAAAACAAGGATTGAAACAGGTCCCGCGCTCGATATGCTCGAATTCATAATATATTGAAGAACGGATTCCATTAAAACAAGGATTGAAACAAAGTTTCGAGGCATCGGTAAAAATGGGTTCGAAATGTCAACCTAAAAATGACCCCTTGCGACAACCGAATTTTGACCCCCAGTTATTAAATAAAAAATTTACCTGTTGCTATAAAACAATTTTTTTTTACAGCGTTAAAATATGATCTTCGGGATGGGAGTAGCCGGAGGGAGCGTAGCGACCGCAGGCCACTCCCATCCCGAAGATCAATTGATTCTGATCTAAATTCGTTGGTGCAACAGCTCCAACACTTTTTGTTGATTATTCCCGATATCGGATCGGGAGACGTCACCAATTAAAATCGGATAAGTATATCCGGTCTCCTGGATCAACAGTCCGCCAAATGCATCCGCGATCCTGTAAATATCGTAATCCTCACCATCGTCAAACCAGGTGGTGTTTTCATGTGTAAACTCAAAATTGACTGTTTCCAGTCTGTCCTTTAACGTATTGTATATGGTAATATCTTTCACTTGGGACTCCTCTTTAATGTTTCCTTTAGCCGGTAACTATCCCAGTTACAGTTGATCACATGGGCCTTATGCGTTACACGATCGAGTAGCGCTGCAGTCATGCTGGGGTCGCCAAATATTCGCGTCCAATCTCCAAAGCCCATATTGGTGGTTATCATGACCGATTTTCTTTCGTGACGTTCCGCCAATATTTGGAAGATAAGCTGGGCTCCTTCCTTGGAGAAAGGGACATACCCCAGTTCGTCAATAATGAGCAGCCCGTAACCGGCATAGCGTTTGACCGCACGACCCAAAAGTTTTTCATCTCTGGCTTCAATGAGTTCATTGGCAAGACCGCAGCCGGTGATAAAGCGCGTCCTGATTCCCTGCTTGCAGGCTTCCATACCCAGTGCGGTGGCTAGGTGGGTCTTGCCGGCGCTGCCTCAAAATTGAAGGTCTCCATCGGCTTTAAAATGGGAAATTTGGCTTCCTGCAGCCTTCTTTTACGACCATTCTCCTGTCGGGCCTGGACTTCAGCCTCGCTCAGGTTTAAAAGAAATTCCTCATAACTCAGGTTCTCCTGCTTGGCCTGGCGGATCAGACCCTCCAGGTTGCGGATCATCGTGGACAGCTTTAATTTTTTGAGATTCTCAATTAATAGTGCTTTCATCCCTGCATTCATAGAGCACCTCCGATCTGTGCGTAAACGGACACATCCGGAGGTGGCAGGGTTTGCCAGTTGTCCAAGGATGAAAACGATTGAGCGCCGTCGCCCTCTTTATGGATTAAAATATGTTTGACGGCCTGACTGGAGCCCGCACCCAATGATAGCGCCGTCTCAACCGCCGACTCGATATCTGTGTCAGCATGGTCTTTGTAAAGCATTAAAACCGAAATGAAGTCCTTGATGCCTTTGGTATGACCCTGCTTTTGGCAAAATTTATCCAAAAGCCGTTCCAGGCAAAAAGGCCAGTTCGGACGCCATTGTCTTATGACGCGTGCCGATTCAAATGCCTGCGGCCGTTGTCGAATGAGTTCAAGATAATGCTCCGGCAAAAAGACTCCATTTATTGTTGCCGTAAAGTCGCTCATGCGATGAAATCTTTTTACTCCCATAAAATATCTCCACACGATCGACATACAAAACAACATTGACTTTAAAATAGGCATAGGATGCCGGCACCGAATACCGATTCTTATCCACCACAACCGTGGCGTATTTATCCACTTTGCCGGCAGCGGTTTCAAGATTGCTGAACGGAATCTCCGGAAGGGATAAAAGATGTCCCGTTTCTTCTTTATACAGCTCACTGACCGTGTGTTCCCTGCCGGCAATCCGATGGTCGCCATACGCAAGACACACCTGCAAAAGTTTTTTGTTCAGATCTTCCAATGAATCGGCTACCGGAACAGGAACCATGTAATTGCGACGTGCATAACCAACCAGGCCTTCAACACCACCTTTTTCATGTCCCTGACCCCGATTGCAAAAGCGGGGAACAAAATTGTAGTAGCCACGAAACTTGTTATACGATTCCTGAAGTATCCGATTTTTGCCGCTCAAAATCTTTTGGACCGCTGTAGTTAAATTGTCATAGATCAGGACCGGAAAAACACCGCCGAAAAATGTGAACCCGCGAATATGGCCGTCAAACAACGCCTGCTGCCGCTCGCATGGGTAGCAGCAAACAAAATGCTTGCCGGAAAATTTAGATCGCATGCAAAAAAGCTTTAGCCAGGTCTCGATACCTCCTAAAATCGCAATGCATCGTCCCCAATCCACTTCGGCTTCAATACCGGCTTCTGGATCTGACGGAATAAATACCTGCGGAGCACCAACACCCAACCTCAGTTTGGCTTCACGGACATATCGTCTGACGGTCGTCTCCGCACCTTGAAAATCATGCTCCTGTTTAAGACGGTTAAAAACTCGAACCGATGTATGACGCTGCTTTTTGGGCCGTTGTTTGTCATCCTTCAGCCATTGGTCGATGATGTTCAGACAGGGACCCAGAGTCGGATACGGTTGCGTAATCCTTGGCTTGTACCCGCTGTACTCTCCCCGCAGCACCTTCTTAATTGTATTTTTTGAATGTCCTGTCTCCCTGGCGATCTGTTTTATCTTTTTCCCATAAACCCGATGCGCCGTCCGAATGTAGCTGTATTGATCCACGTTGAGCATTCTCCTTTCTACCTCCAGTTATAGGATTGATATCTGACAATCCTATATACCAGAAGTCCACTCAAGGGGGGTCAATTTTGGGTTGTCGTTTCTTCGCTCAGGGGGTCAATTTTAGATTAGCGAAACTAACAAGGATTGAAACGTAAAAGCGAAGAGCAGAGGGCATGGAGCTAAGGGTCGCT
>CAZIIV010000137.1:0-7879 GCA_964539365.1 uncultured Desulfobacteraceae bacterium
TCTTATAAAAACTCTTATAAAATTATTTGTCAAGAAGTTTAGGGTGTTAAGCCGGAAATTGTGGAAGGTTTGACCGAAGTCATCAAAAATATATTAATGCCAATGGGTTGGCATCATCTGATTAACCGGGGTATTCGGGATGAACATGCGTTATCGAAATGCCCAAAAATTTGTGCATGATGCACATTTTTTTGGGCATTTTTTATGGTGTTCTTCAGCATCAAACCTTCCCGCCTTCCCCAACTCATAAGTTTTGAAAATTTTACTCCTTTTCTCAAGATCATCTGAAATACATTACAAAGCCAATACTTGTGCGCAATTCGGGATCGAAACACTGATTTGAGCGGTTGCTTGTTTTTAAAAAAAGTTCGTTTTGGCACGGGTGTTGCTAAGTTTATAAAAGCGAGGGATGATAATGTTAGAAAAAGCTATGAGTTCAAATGACATGGATGTAACCGGCCGGGAACTCGAATCCGAGATTGCGTACCGGAAAAATCTGCAAAATATTTGCAACAAGATACATGCCGCAGACAATCTGGACGAGATCCTGGTTGATCTTAAGGATGAAGTCACCGGACTTTTTGAGGCGGAAAGATTGACCGTTTACGTGGTTGACGGCATAAAACGGGAGCTGGTTTCGAGATTCAAATCCGGAGAGGAAGTCGGAGAGATTCGCATTCCGTTGTCGAACAGCAGCATATCAGGATGTTCCGCTTTTAAGAAGAAGCTCATAAACATTAAAAATGTTTATGATGAAAAAGAGCTTGCGGCCGTAGATCATGAACTGAGATTCGATAAACGCTGGGATCAGAAGGCGGGGTTTACCACCAAACAGGTTCTTGTCGTTCCGGTGATATTTAAAAACTATCTGCTGGGCGTGATTCAGCTCATAAACCGCAAAGACGGAGGGTCATTTTCTAAACTCGATGAGCAGTCTGTTACGGAAATGGCGCATATACTGGGGATCGCCCTGTATAACCAGAAGCGGATGGCGAAAGCAAAGCCCAACAAGTTTGATTATCTTCTGAGAAATCGTATCTTGACCGAAAAAGAACTGGACACGGCAATCGCTGATGCCAGAAAAAGAAAAGAATCTGTTGAAGCGGTTTTGATGTCGGATCTTAATATTGCAAAACAGAATATCGGCAAATCCTTAAGTGAGTTTTATAAAGTCCCGTTTGTAACATATGATGCAAGGATGCCGATTCCCGGTGAGTTGATTGCCGGCCTGAAAGTGGCTTTTCTGCGAAACTATGCCTGGGTTCCGCTGCGCAGGGAAGATGAGAAAATCATTATAGCCATAGACAACCCTTTCCATCTTCAGAAGGTCGGAGAGATCAAGTCTCTGTTTGCAGGCAAATCCATATGTTTTACTGTCGCGTTAAAACAGGATATTCTCAAAATGATCCGGTTGTTCACCCGAAAAGAAAAAAAAGTCGATTCCATGGAAGAAATACTTTCCCAACTTAAAAGCGAAAAACGGGTAATAGAAGATGAAGAATCGGTACTGTATGAGGAGGACAGCGCCATTGTCCGGCTTGTCAATAAAATTATCATCGATGCCTATCGTCGAGGGTCTTCGGATATCCATATAGAGCCGTATCCCGGAAAGGAAAAGACCCGGGTTCGGATCCGTGTGGACGGTACATGTACGGTATTCGAGTCCATCCCTTCCATATTTAAAGATAACATCGTGTCGCGCATTAAGATCATGGCCGATCTTGATATTGTGGAACGACGCAAGCCCCAGGACGGAAAGATCAAATTCAAAAAATACGGCGGTCTTGATATTGAACTTCGGGTGGCGACCGTTCCGACTCAGGGAGGAGTGGAAGATGTTGTTATGCGTATTTTAGGTGCCGGGGAGACGCTTCCTCTGGATAAAATAGGTTTTTCAGCCAGAAACTACAAGAATTTTGTCAGTTCAATTACACAGCCATATGGTCTCATCTTTGTGTGCGGTCCCACCGGTTCCGGCAAAACATCAACCTTGCATTCGGCGCTGTCATATATCAATAATACCGAAACCAAGATCTGGACCGCTGAAGACCCTGTGGAAATCACCCAAAGAGGGTTGAGACAGGTGCAGGTGAAGCCCAAGATCGGATTCGACTTTGCCTCGGCCATGCGGGCATTTTTAAGGTCTGACCCGGATGTTATTATGGTGGGTGAGATGCGCGACAGGGAGACAACCACGATAGGGATAGAGGCGTCATTAACCGGCCATCTGGTATTTTCCACCCTTCATACCAACAGCGCACCGGAGAGCATAACCCGGCTTCTTGACATGGGAATGGATCCGTTCAATTTTGCAGACTCTATTTTGTGCATCCTTGCCCAGCGTCTGGTCCGCACCTTATGTAAACACTGCAAAGAATCTTATCACCCGTCAAAAAGTGAATATGAGACACTGGTTCGGGAATACGGATCTTTTGAAGCGTTTTCAGAAAATGTTCATATCCCTTATGCCCATGATCTGATTCTCAACAGGCCCGTGGGCTGCGACCGGTGTTACAATGCCGGATATTCGGGTCGGATGGGTCTGCATGAACTGTTGCTGGGGACCGAGTCAATGAAAAAACTGATTCAGAGCAATTCTCTGATTAACAGTTTAAGGGAGCAGGCAGTAAAAGATGGGATGACGACCCTGAAACAGGATGGAATTGAAAAAATATTTGGTGGAAACTGTGACCTGATGCAGGTCCGGAAGGTTTGCATCAAATAATGGGCTTAATTCAACCCTATCGTTGCATAAACAACACGTCAGATTATACATTAAACGTCTTGAACAAAGGATTTGCGTTGATTGGAGTAACCATTGTAAGATCTAACCGTGAGTGGCGTCCAGTGAAAACGCCTTTTTTACTGTGTTGTTTACCTTTCAGGAAAGCCGATGATACCGCATCTCCTTCGTTATCAAGGCCTTGCGGTAGACGACTACAGCTGCGGCCTTGATGCCTTGGACCTGCGGTATCCTCGACTTTTGCAACGTTAGGGTCAAGGTGCTTTTTTAGCCGCTTCCAGAAATTTTTTCAGCTGTTTCCGGTAATAGCTTCTGTTCGTTACCGCCAGCCTAAGGGCTTTGGTCTCAGATTCAACCGCCTCTTCAAACCGGCCGTTTGCAAAAAAGCTCTCAGCCAGAGTATCGAGAATATACGCTGATTGTTCAAGCCCGGCAGCTTTTTCTGCAAGGTACAACGCTTTTTGAGGATTGCGGAATTTATGGACCTCACAGGTGGCATGAAGCCAGGCCAGGTTGTTCAGTACATGGGGGTTGTCCGGCTCGATGGCCAGTGATTGTTCATATGCGGTAATGGTTTGAGCGTACTTTTTTTCACTGAAATACAGGTCGCCCAGCGCACTGTAAAGATTCGGGTTGTCAGGAGTTTTTCCAAGCTCTCTTTGTATTATTTTTTCGAAAAAATGTTTGTTTAATTTCCTGCCGGTTTCACCAAAATTCAAGTTATAACCCATCGCGCCGATCAGCAGTATTCCTACCAAGTAACCGGCGATGCTTTTTATTATTTTATTGTCGTGTCGGGTTACCCAGGATCTGTCGGTTTCACATTTTTTCAAATATTCTATCCGTTTTTTGATGCTGAAGTGGTGCCAGTTGGGTTTGTCGTATGGCTCGCCGCTTGTTGCTGCAATCTTTTGAAAGCAGGAGATAAGCGGTAAGGCACTGTCGAAAAGTGTGTACACGTAAGTGTCTGCCTGGCGCTCAAAATTGCGCATAAAATAGCCGAAAATAAACCGGAAATAAATGAGAAAGAAGATAATAATGATGAAGCTGAAAATCGATGAGGTTACCGTGGTTTGATCCAGACCGGTATGGCTTATGAATCTGTATATGGGTTCCGTAAAAATTATAAAATATACCATCAGGTCAAATGTGGCAAAAGAGATCAACATATATCCCACAAAAAAGACCAGATAAAAAACAAGATGTTTTTTCTTTATGTGTCCGATTTCATGGGCAATAACCGCATCAATCTCCTCAGGATCGAGGAATCGCAAGAGGTCTTTGGTAATCAGGATGTAGCGAAATTTTTTAACCAGACCCATTACACCGGCGGTTATCATTCTGCCTCCGAAGATGGGCCAGTATAGAATTTCAGCATATTCAAGACCGGCTTTTCGGCACAGATTTTCAATGCGTTGTCTGTAGTAACCGGTTTCCAAAGGCTTGCATCTCCAGAATTTCTGGATTATTGCCGGGCCTGCCAGGGCAATTGCAATAAGAAAAATAAGGAAATAGGCCATCTGACCCTGGGTTGTAGAGAGAAAACGTTTGGGCGGTTCAAAGGGCAGGGCATTAATAATGTCGGCGACTCCGGAAAGGAGCAGCCAGGGTAACAGGACGGGTACGGAAAAAGAAATTTGAGACAGTATGTATGAACTTCTGGAGAGATCCGAGCCGGAGAGCATCCTATAAGTTTCATAGGCACAGGCCCATACAATGGCAAGGTAGCCTATAAAAAGCCCGAGAAATAAAAGCGCCTGTATGGTCGGGATAAGGGCAAGAAAATGGATGCCCGTCAAAAAGGATGAGAGGTTCAAGCCGTAGATATCGATGGAAAAGAGCACGATGGCCATTATGGACTGCCGAGTCAGCGTGGAACTGAATTTATGACTGACTTGACTAACGCTTCCCCTTGAGACGGCTTTCTCTATCCTGTTGAACTGTCTCCGGGTGATCCATGCGAAAATAACAATCAGGCCGATAAACAAAAAAAAAGTTTCTATTGAGCTGAAATTGGTATCTTCCGAAGGCTGGTAGGTACTGTATATGAGAAGGACGATGATGAAGTATATGAAATTGTTAAACATAAGAATATTTACTTAAATAAGTCAATGAACTTCCAATAAATCAAATACCCTCAGGGGTAAGCCAAAGCCTGGTCCCTTGGGTCAGGATTCTTTATTTACTTTCAACCCTATTCACTTTTTCTTTGCAGTACCTTTCTTTCTCACTGTAGATGCAGCCGCAATACTGCTGGCGATACATTCCCAGGCGTTTCGATTCCTCAATACCCTGTTTCCATCCTTCGCGAAAATCATGGTAGTAAAATCGTACGCCCACCGCTTTGCCAACCGATTGGCCTATGGATTTTATCTCCTCGTGTTTCTGGAATTTGCTGTACAGGAGTGTGGAGGTGAAATAGTCGAACTTACCCCTCTTGGCCACCAGCGCAGTGGATCTTAAACGGTCATGGTAGCAGTATGAGCAGCGATTCGGTTCCCTGAAGACTACGTTCCGGAGAAAACCTTCCAAATCGTATCCTTCCTGGTATATGACCTTAAGATTGACGGTTTCAGCATAAGCCTGCAATGTTTCTTTGCGTTTCATGCATTCCGTATACGGGTGGATGTTATGATTGTAGAAAAACCCCATTACATCGAAGCCTTGCTGATTAAGGGTTTTTACCGTGTAAATCGCGCACGGGGCGCAGCATATGTGAAGCAGGATCTTCATTGTCTTTTTCCGAAAATAGCGGTTCCGATACGCACAAGGGTGGCTCCTTCCTGAACGGCAACTTCAAAATCACCGGTCATGCCCATGGAAAGTTCATTCAAACCAACATTCAATACCCCCTGTTGCTTAAGACGGTCTCTCAAATCCCGAAGGGCTTTAAAATAGGGCCGAACTTTTTCAGGCGCGTTGAAATAGGGCGGCATGGTCATCAGCCCTTTAACCGACAGATTTTCAAGACGGCTTATATCTTTCAGAAGAGTGAGCGTATCTTCGGCGTTTACCCCTGATTTTGAAGCTTCCTCACTGATATTGACCTGTATCAGGATTTCCTGGATCTTATTAATTTTGCGTGACTGCTTGTCTAATTCACGGGCCAGCTTAAGCGTATCAACGGAATGGATCAGGTCAAAAAGCCTTACTGCGTACTTGGCTTTGTTGGACTGAAGATGTCCGATGAAGTGCCACGATACCGCGTATGTTGCCAGATCGTTAAACTTTGCTCGGGCTTCCTGAACATAATTTTCTCCCAGAATGGTAACGCCGGCCTGGATGGCTTCTCTGACCCTTACTGTCGGAACGGTTTTACTTACCGCAACCAGGCGGATGGTTCCGGGGCTGCGTCCGCAGGCACGGGCCGCCGTTTGAATACGGTCTTTTACGGTTTGCAATCTTTTTATCAAACCCTGAACTCTCCCTTTATTTTGCTTCGTCCCAATACGCCCTCCTTTATAAGGAATTCAATGACCTCGCAAACCGGAAGCCCGACAACATTGGTATAAGAACCGTTGATGCTTTTAACCAAAAAGGTGCCCAGACCCTGAATGGCGTATGCCCCTGCTTTGTCAAAAGGTTCGGCAGTATGTATATACCACTCAATTTCTTGATCGCTAAGGTCTTTAAAGAAAACTTCTGTTTTCACGGTTTCGGAAAATTTTCGGCGTTTCTTTTTGCAGTAAATTGAATAACCGGTAAAAACCTCATGGGTCTGCCCGCTGAGCTGTTTCAACATGGTACGGGCTTCGACTATGGAATCGGGTTTGCCGAGTATGGTTCGATCTTTCACGGCAATCGTATCCGCGCCGATAACCCATTTTTCAGGATATTTCTCTGACACGTTATGGGCCTTGGCCTCGGATAGAACCTTGACATAGATTTCGGGCGAAGATATGGGAACGGATGTTTCATCGATGCTGCCGGGTATTACGGAAAAGGAAAGGCCTGCTTGTTCTAACAGATACCGTCGCCTTGGGGATCGGGATGCAAGTATGAATACCGGATCGTCATTTGAATTTCTCATGGGGGGTATTTATCAAAACAAATGAAGTTTGACAAGCATCAAACATAAAGAGGAATAAGCAGTGGACTGGATTTTTATAGCGGGCCATTAACGTTGATTGAACGTGATATTAATCTCAACGCGACGATTCATCATTCTTCCTTCTCGGGTCTGGTTCGATCTTATGGGATTCTCCGATCCCATTCCGAACGTCTGGATTCTTGATGGGCGGATTCCCCGACCCACAAAATAGCTTTTTACAAGGTTGGCCCTGAATTCTGATCTTCTTTTTTTGTAAGGATTCTCATGAGTTCTATAATGGTATCTATACGGTGGTTCATAATCTCGCTTTTTTTATGGGAAAGGCGCAATATCTCGTAAAATGATTTTATTTTATCGTCGAATTTGAGCAAAACTTCACCAAAATGTGCAAGTTTTGCGCCCATGGAGGTTATCTGATCATGAATATCTTCGGCAGATGGATCGGGTGGTGCTGAAGGCTCCTTCTCTTTGAACGAGGTTATCAATTCTTCAAGTTCTTCTTTTTCCCCGTCCGAAAGACCCACAATTATTTCTGTCTGGTTTTCATCCGTCATGGTGTCACCGAAAAAGGAAGTTCGCCCCAATTGGAATGATGGAATGATGGAGTAATGGAATGATGGGTTTGTAGGAGTTTTTTACAATTAAAATGGTTTAGTTTTGCATTTACCCCCAATATTCCAGCATTCCAGCATTCCAGTATTCCATTTTGATGGTATAAACAAATTGCCATTAAAAAATCCTGAATATAATATGTTATAGAATATCCGAGACAGTTAATCATGTTTTTTTAATTCTCTGTTAATTATGGTGTCTATGGCAGCAATCCGTTCATCAACTGTTTTCAGAGCATCGGAAATTTTGCCCACAGGTTTTGAATTAATGCCGGACTTCTTTTTCAATAGATTAACACTAAGCAACAGAACAATAACAATGGTAAGAAAATTTAACAGGATCAGCATATATGTCTGAAGCGTATAATTCTCATGGGTAGAAGGCAGGGATTCAGTCGGCTTTATCTGTCTTGGCGTTGCCGGTTCGTCCGGTGCGCTCTGCGGTTTTATTAGGGCGGCAGGGACCTTGTTTAA
>CAZIIV010000138.1:0-7877 GCA_964539365.1 uncultured Desulfobacteraceae bacterium
GAAAAATTTCCGGAGCCAAAAAGACAAAAATATCTAAAAGGAGAATTTTAATGTGATTAAAAAATATGTTGAACTTCTATTGATAAGGATGTATGATTTAATCAGGTCACGATTGGATGAGTTATTATCGATTTTTATTCTCCGGTATCCTGTATCGGAAGCTTAAAAGATTTGAGACCTTTGAAAAATGTTCAATTTTGTTCAAGGCCAAGGAAGGCGAAAATTTTAACCACAGGAATACATTGAGTATTTTGAGGATTAAAATTTGAGCCTGACGCAGGAATTGGGCAAAAGGGGGCGTTTTGCAAAGGTCTCAATTTCATAAGTAAAAGGAGATGATGCCATGCCAACATACGAATTTATTTGTGAAAAATGTAAAAAGCCTTTTGCCGTGGCAATGAAAATTTCTGAATATGAAAAGAAAAAAGTTCAATGCCCGAAATGTAAAAGCCGTAAGGTTAAACAGCAAATTACTTCCTTTCAAACTATTACCTCCAGCAAGAGTTAACGCTAACGTTGCATAAACAACATGGCTAAAGGGGGATCAACTATTCGAGTTTCAAACAAAAGTTATAGAAATGCTTCCCTTTTTGATTTCCAACCCTTGGTGAATTCAAAGGATGGGATCTATTTGATGCCATGTTGTTTACCCTGCGGGAAGCCGGAGGACTCCAGATCCGGCGTTGCCAAGGGTTCGCAGTAGATTTACTACGGCTGGTACCCTTGGCGCCTTGGCTCTGAAGCCCTCCGACTATTGCAACGTTAGGGTTAAAGTGTTCCATTCAACCGGTATCGTAACAATGCATAGCGTTTTTGTATTTTGTAGTTGTTTATCCCCATGGCCAGAGCGTTCCGGGTTCCGACCATTACCACCAGATCCCGGCCTCTGGTTATGGCAGTGTAAATCAAATTGCGCTGCAGCAACATATAATGCTGGGTAAGGATGGGGATCACCACGGCCGGATATTCCGAGCCCTGTGATTTGTGAACAGAGACCGCATAGGCCAGAACAATTTCATCAAGGTCGGAAAATTCGTATGCCACCTCCCTGCCGTCAAACGTGACCGTCACTTGGTATTCCTCTGATCGGATATCGGTAATCCTTCCGATGTCACCGTTGAAAACCTCCTTGTCATAATTGTTTTTGATCTGCATGACTTTATCGTTGACTCGAAAGCTCCGATTTCCCCGTATGATGGCGTCTTGAACCGGGTTGAGGGTTTTCTGCAGTTGCACGTTGAGGTTTTCGGCTCCCACCACTCCTTTGTGCATAGGCGTTAACACTTGGATATCGTCGATCGGATCAAAACCAAAGCGTCGGGGGATACGTGTCTTTGTCAAATCCAATATAATTTCTAGAACCTTTTGAGGGTCTTGCTGGCGGATAAAATAAAAATCATTGTTGGACAGATCATTTTCAAATGACGGCAGGATCCCGTTATTAATTTTATGAGCATTAACAATAATCCGGCTCGCTTTGGCCTGGCGGAATATCTCGTTGAGTTCCACCACCGGCACGGTTTTTGATGTAATAATGTCACTGAGAACATTTCCCGCTCCCACTGACGGCAGTTGATTCACGTCCCCCACAAGGATAACCGTGGCAAAAGGCGGAACGGCCTTTAGCAGATGGTGCATTAAAATCGTGTCTATCATGGAGGCCTCATCCAGTATCAGAAGGTCGCAACCGAGGGGGTTTTCCTGGTTTTTCTGAAATCCTCCCTTAATAAAACTGAACTCCAGCAGTCGGTGAATGGTCTTTGCCCCGTGACCCGTTGTTTCACTCATCCGTTTTGCGGCTCTGCCAGTGGGCGCGGCCATCAGGGTTCTTATGTTAAGTCTGGAAAAGATTTTTAAAATCGCATTGATAATAGTGGTTTTACCGGTGCCCGGTCCGCCGGTAATGACCAGGATCTTGTTTGTAAGAGCAGATTGTACGGCTCTGATCTGTTTTTCCGCCAGGGTAATATTCAGCTGTGTTTGGACCCAATCTACGGCCTTTTCTGATGCGACATGTCGGATAGATTTAGGCGATGTCAGGAGTGTTTTCAACCGTTCGGAGATGCTGGTTTCGCATAGATAAAACTTGGCCAGGTATACGGCCTTATTGTTTTCTTTAAACTCTTTGATGCGTTTGTTTATATTTTCAGCAATTATCTTTCGTTCAGCGGCAATATTACCAAGTGCTTCGACAACCACATCTTTTCCAACGCCAAGGATTTCCTGACTCCTTTTTATAAGGGGGTCGTACGGGTAAAAGACGTGCCCCTCATCCGAGAGCTGTTTGAGGATATAGAGGATACCTGCCTCAACCCTCAAATGCGAATTTTCAGGGAATCCCAGTTTTAAGGCGATACGGTCGGCCAGTACAAATCCTATTCCAAAAATATCCGTTGCAAGACGATAGGGGTTTTCCGTCACCACCGCAATGGATCGATTCCCGTATTGTTTGAATATTTTCGTTGCATAGCCTGAACTGATTCCGTGAGATTGAAGAAACAGCATAACATCGCGGATTTCTTTCTGCTCATCCCATGCCTTTTGTATCATGGCGATACGTTTTTTGCCGATACCTTTGACCCGGGAAAGCTTTTGGATTTGGTTTTCAATAACCTCAAGCGTTTGTATCCCGAATTTTTTAACGATTCTGTCGGCCATGACCGGTCCGAGTCCCGTGATGAGTCCGGAACCCAGATACTTTCGAATTCCATCAGCGGTTGCCGGAACCTTGGTTTTGGATTCTACCACTTTAAACTGCTCGCCGAATCTGGGATGATTTACCCACTCACCGTGCATGGTAAGGATTTCTCCGGGAGCCGCAGATATCAGGTGTCCCACAACGGTTACAAAATCCTTTTGTCCGTAAACTCTTACTCTTGCAATAGTGAAACCGGTCTCGTCGTTCGTGTAGGTAATTTTTTCAATCTGGCCGGATAGCTCCGTAAGCATATTTTTCGCCTTAGAAATTCTACAACTTACTGTAAATATATCAATTTATGAGATATAGTCTTTTGTCTCATATATGGAATATTGGAATGTTGGAATAGTGGAAGGTTGGTTTCTATAGGAATTTTATTATTGATGGATTTTTCAACTCCCCTATCAAGATCGATTTTATCAATAACCCATGTTCCCATCTTTTCAAAACCCATTACCCCAGTATTCCATTATTCCAACATTCCAATTGTGACCTGTCCGCTCGTTCCTTGCAATTGCAGTCGGGTTGAAGCGAACTAACTTGGCCATGTACATTATACCCAGTCTGGCAACCGTATATTTTGTTTTAAGGCCTTGCTGGGGATGAAACATTTTATATCGATAAGCGGCGACCCGTCAAACGCATCGATCTTGTCGATCTGAATCGTATTCCCCTGGATGGATAGTATCTTACATATGGATATTCCGATCAGATTGGGTCGTAGGGGAGAATGGGTCGCAAACACCCCGGTTAAAGGATTTTTCTTATTTCTCCTCGGATGAATCTTCATTACGTTTCTCTTTTCAGGGGTGTCATTCTTATGAAACCAGTAACAGACGGTTATATGAGAAAATCCATCCAAACCCATAAGCGCCTCATTATATTTCTCATAGACTTCGATCCATACCTTTTCATGCTGTTTCCTTATAATTCCCACAGGATTGATATAAAAACTTTCTTTCATTTACAGTCTCCTTTCACCATTTAATGCGATCCGGTTGTAAAAGAGTTTTCAAGATCTTATCATTTGGTTTCGTAAAAATCAAAAAGTAACGGCTAAAACCATTAGACACAACCCCTATCCCGTGATGGATTCTAATTTTCAGGAATTCATTTATACGAATACAATTAAAATAATTTATCAATATATTGTATTTTTTATTGACTTTAGCCCCAATATACTGCATAAACTACCCATTACGGAAATTCGGTGCGCTACGTCGCTATCTTAGCGACATCCGACCAATCAATCATTGCGGCATTATATTCTTGTTTAAAACTCCAAAAGGGGATAAGAATATGAATAGAAGGAATTTTTTACGGAAAAGTGCCGGTTTGTTGATGGGAAGTTTTCTCGGGCTGAACAGTTTTTCAAAGGCCTTTGCCATAGAAACAGATCCAAACCACACGGTCGGTCAGCCTCGCATTGCACTGATTATTGATGACATCGGATACAGCCCTTCCCATGCAAGACAATTCCTGAATTTGGGTGTTCCCATTACCTTTGCCATCTTGCCACGACTGGCATATTCTTATGAACTGGCCCTCGAGATCCATGATGACGGACATGAAATCTTGCTCCACCAACCCATGGAGCCTTACAATGTTGATTCTTTTGATCCCGGACCCGGAGCACTCTATGTGGGAGACGGGCCCCGGAGGATCAATAGAATTATGGAGGAGAATATTGCCGACGTGCCTTATGCGGCCGGAGTGAACAACCATATGGGGTCAAAGTTTACAGAGACATATAGAGAAATCAGAGAAGCACTCACGTTTGTAAGAGAAAACGGTCTTTTTTTTGTTGACAGTTTGACATCAAGCCATTCAATGGCGTATAGAACCGCAAAAAAACTTCATATGGCCGCTACCGGGAGGAACATCTTTCTGGATAATATTCATGATGAATCAGCCATTTATTATCAACTCAACAAGCTAAAAAGATATTCAAAAAAATACGGTCAAGCCGTGGGAATCGGACATCCGTTTTCGGAAACCGTACATACGATCAGACGATTTATAAAAAATACTAAAAATTCGGATATCTCATGGGTCCACGTATCCGATGTCCTGTAATGGCCAACTTGACCCTGACGGCCAAAGGCTTGGAAAATCATACAATAAAAGGGAATAAAATGAAATTTTTTATAGCAGAACAAAATATAGGAGACCATGCCACAAAAGAGCAGGCTGAAAAATTAATTGAAATTTTGAAAAAAAAGGGTTGGGATGTTGAATATGGAATCGGAAGAAATGTGGCAACCGACGTTTCTGAGTTTGGACAGGAAGAAAAGATTCAGGAGGCCTTTGCAGATGATTTTATGCTTGGTATATCCGAACTGGAAAAATGATATTCCTTAGAAGTTATCCGTATCAATAAACAGGTCGAGAAACACGGCGATTCCGGTAAGGAAGAAGGTGTCGTCGATTGCGGAATATAATACATGCACGTCAAGAAAAATTGGACAATACCCCGAGATTACTTGGCGTTTAAAAGGGTAGGTTGCCGTCGACCGTCAGAAAGACGTGGAGAGAGATTGGAATTATGTTTCAAACTGCCACAGAAGAAAAATACAAGGATGGGGAGATCGTCTTCAAGGAGGGAAGCTCCGGAGACTGGATCTATGTAATTGAATCCGGCGCTGTTGAGATATCCAAGAAAATAGGCGGGGAAAAGGTGGTAATGGTAGTGCTAAAACCCGGAGAAATTATCGGAGAGCTCGGGTTTATTACCAAAACCCCACGAACCGCCACCGCCACCGCCATCGGTGATACAACTGTAGGAATCATCGACCCTATTTTTTTTGAACAGGAGTTTAACAAACTGTCCCCTGGTTTCCAGGCAGTTCTGACCAGTCTTGCCTTACGCCTCAAAAAAACTTCAGAGAATGTCTGTCTCATCAAAAAAAGCCTCCATATAAAAAAGTAATTTCTTTTTTAAAATTCATTTATTTTTACCCGTATTGACTTGTGCCAACCCTTTTGGTATCGAAACGACAATTAAAAAAATCATTAAAGGAAAATGAAAATCATGGAAAAAACATTATCTATTATCAAGCCGGACGGGGTTGCCCGAGGACTGATCGGCGAGGTTATTAAACGATTGGAAAGCAACAGACTCAAAATCATTGGCATGAAAATGCTAAGAATGACCAAGGAGCAGGCAGAACGTTTTTATGCGGTGCACAAAGAAAGGCCGTTTTTTCAAAGCCTGACATATTTCATGACAACCGGCCCCATTGTGGTTATGGTTCTTGAGGGAGAAGATGCCATAACCAAATACCGTGATATAATGGGCGCTACCGATTACAGGGAAGCGGCTCAAGGAACCATTCGGAAAGATTTTGCAACAGATATTGAAAAGAATATCGTGCATGGTTCAGATTCCCCGGAGGCCGCCGCTTTTGAAATAGGATTCTTTTTCAACAGTTTTGAAATTACCGGCTGATGTCCAAAAGAATCAATTTTGACAATATTAGTATCGTGTTGCACCAGCCACGACATCCTGAAAATATCGGGTCCGTTGCCCGTGCCATGTGCAACATGGGGTTCGGTCGACTTGTGATCATCGATCCCACAAACTATGACCGGAATAAAATCCTGAAACTGGCGACTCATGCCGCCTCAGATGTGGTTAATAACACCATCATTTATACAGATCTTAAGGATGCACTTTCCCATTTTAACTATGTTGTCGGTGCT
Organism: uncultured Desulfobacteraceae bacterium; assembly: GCA_964539365.1. Taxonomy (GTDB): domain Bacteria; phylum Desulfobacterota; class Desulfobacteria; order Desulfobacterales; family UBA11574; genus S5133MH16. The sequence goes on from CAZIIV010000138.1 coordinate 6,401, forward strand.
ACGGCGCGTTTGGGAGGACAGCGGCAGGTGGTGAACACCCCTTCTAAACTGGCTCAAAAGCTGGCTCCCATTTCCATTGAGAATCGTATCGCTATTGTATTTGGCCCGGAAGACAGGGGGCTTTCCAACGATGACATCCGGTACTGTCATGACCTTGTCAATATTCCCACTGCCGAATTTTCCTCCTTGAATCTGGCCCAGGCCGTAATGATCATGTGCTATGTAATTTTTACTGCCGCTCTTGACAAACATATGGAATTCACTCCTCGTCTTGCCAGCCGGCATGAACTCGATGGAATGTATGATCAGCTCAAGGATATCCTGGTCCGGATAAACTATATCAATCCTGAAAATCCGGATTACTGGATCAACAAATTACGTCATTTTTTTTCCAGGCTTCGGCTTCGCGCTAAAGAGGTCAGTATTATCCGCGGGATATGCAGGCAGATCGACTGGTATGGAAAGAAGTGTTATAAGGACGGGCGGAACATGAGGAACCATCATGAAGTGCGAGAGCATAACGCAAAAGGAGACCTATGAAATTAGTCAGGTTCGGTGAAAAGGGGAACGTCAAGCCGGGGCTGTGGAAAGACGGCAACATCGTAGACTTGAGAGAAATTTTTCCCCGGATTCCTGATATAAGCGAGACATTTTTCAGAGAGGGATGGCTTGAAAAGGTTGCAGAAGTTAAAAATCCGGGCCGAAAAATCGAGATTCGGATTGCAAGCCCGATCCATCGCCCGTCCAAAATCATCTGTCTCGGAAAAAATTATGCCGAACATGCCAAGGAAGGAGGCTTTGAAAATCCTGAAACCCCCTTGTTATTCTGTAAAACGCCGAATGCCTTAACTGGTCCTTATGACCCCATAATACTTCCCAGAAGCAGCGGCCAGGTGGACTGGGAGGTAGAACTTGCTGTAATCATTGGCAAAGAAGGGAAAAGGATTAATAAAACAGATGCATTGGATTACGTTGCAGGATTTACCGTCATGAATGATGTGTCCGGGCGCCAGGCTCAGTTTTCAGATTCCCAATGGTTCAGAGGGAAATCCTTTGACAGTTTTGCGCCGGCCGGTCCTTTCATTGTGACTCCGGATGAGATTGACGATGTCAATAACCTGAGGCTGACCGCTGCGGTAGATGGCGAAATCATGCAGGACGGAAATACCCGGGATATGATTTTCGACATTCGGGACATCATAGAAAACATCAGTGAGGATATCACCCTTATTCCGGGCGACATAATTTCCACCGGAACCCCCGCCGGAGTCGGAATATTCCGGGACCCGCCGATCGTTTTAAAACCGGGAAACATGGTCGAATGCCGTATTGAACAGATCGGTAGCATTATCAATAAAGTGGTAGAAGAGTAAGGCGGGGGGTGTAAATCAAGGCCGTTGGTAAATGCTGATCCTTGTCTATTGACAAACCTTGGCTCCGAAACCCTTTTTATAGGTGTCAGGTGTCAGGTGTCAGG
>CAZIIV010000139.1:0-7838 GCA_964539365.1 uncultured Desulfobacteraceae bacterium
ACTCCAACAATCCCACTTTTTTGACATTATTTGGCACTCAACTTGGCAAAACTCGTCGATTTGCTTAGGTGTGATATTTTTTCTTAAAATCTAACCTAACGAAGTCATTCTATATTCCTTGAAATCATAATCATGGCATAGTTTTTGCTGAAATCAACAATTAAAAATGTTACCTAATTGCCTGGAGTTTTAGCACATAAAAAGATTAGAAATGATAAGAAATTCCTTTTTTTCAGCAATAACTGCATTGGTTCTTATTGGTTGTTTTGCGACCACTCATAATTTTAAAGTTCGTTTCAACGATATTCAGGGGCTGCGGAAAAACGATAAAGTCTTTTTTGATGAAACCGCCATCGGAAAAGTAACGGGTATTGAATATACCGATTCGGGAAACTATTTGGTAAGCGTAGCTATTGAAGAATTGAGACGCCGGTTGGAGAAAATTGGTAAGGAAGAAGAACTTAAGTTTGTTGAACAGAAAATGGAGACAATTTCTGCAAGGCTTTAAATGTGACCACTAATTTTCTGTTTAAAATTAAAGTAGTAATTCATCTTTAAGTTTACTTTTGTTTTCGATTTTGGGAGAGTGGCAGAAAAATGAAAAAAACAATTTCAACAATAGAAAAAAGAAAGATCATCTCAATATTGCTCATTATAACTCTTACCACTTTCAGCATTATTTCATCACCAGCTCGTGCAGCAATGGTAAATACCGGTGCAGTCTACAAACAAAACTGGCATGATCTTTCGCGCGAGCGTATCATTATGTTTATTGATCGTTCTGAAGTACAAAATCAATTGGAAGCCTGGGGTGTAGACTCCGATGAAGCAAAGGCACGGGTAGATTGTCTCACTGACCAGGAAATTGAGAGAATCTCAGCCCGGATCGATCAATTGCCCGCAGGCGGTGTTTTAGGTGCCATTGTCGGGGCGGCATTGATAATATTTATCGTACTGCTGATAACAGACATTCTTGGGTTTACCGACGTTTTTACCTTTGTTAAAAAATAATATCTATATTGGCAGAGCCACTGAAAATGCCAGTGACGGAGGCGCGGAAGTGAAGAGGAAATGACTGCTCGGTGAACACATACTCGACCGGGTAAAGATAATATTTTTAGAGAGCATAAATTCAACAGGAGGCCGGGAAAATTATAAAACTTACTGGAGGTTTCAGATGAAAAGAATGATTATTGCGGTATTGAGTTTCTTTTTTTCAATCGGAAGGTAGATAGTTTGGCCAATTATATACAGTAATTTGGATTCATTATGAATTTAAAGGAATATTTCGGAATGGTTTTTACCGAGCCACGGCAAGGGATATTTTATCCCTTTAACTTCAATGGATTAAGAAAAGTTTGTATAGAACAGGGAGGCAGGAATGAAAAAAATTGGAATCGCAAGTTTGCTGGTATTGGTATTTTTTTTAATCGCGTGCGCCGCACCTCAAACAAAAACTCAAAAAGGGGCAACATATGGAGCCGCCGGCGGTGCTGCAGCAGGTGCGATAATCGGGCAGGTGATTGGCGGGCATACTGAAAGTACCCTGTGGGGAGCTGCGATTGGTGCTGCCGTCGGCGGTCTTGGAGGCGCCGGGGTTGGTAAAATGATGGACAACCAGGAAAGAGAGATGAGAGACGCTTTGTCCGCTTCTGAAGCTGCCGCTGTAAGCAGAGAAGGCAACCTCCTTGCGGTAACTTTTAAAGGTGATGTTACTTTTGACACAAACTCCACAGTTGTCAATCCCGGCCTTTATACTGAGATTGACCGCGTAGCAGGTATTCTTACCCGGTATCCCGAAACCCTGATAAGAGTTGAAGGGCATACGGATAGCGTTGGTACAGATGAATACAATATGGACCTTTCATTTCGGCGCGCAAACTCTGTAAGAGACCTTCTGGTCCAGAGAGGGGTCAACATCAGTCGTATTCAACCCGTCGGTTTTGGTGAAACAATGCCGGTAGCAACAAATGATACGGAAGCGGGCCGCCGGCTAAACCGAAGGGTGGAAATAAAGGTAGCACCGCAAGTGCAATAAAAATGCTGATGCGATGGCTTATTGTAAACGCCGTATATAAGTTTTTATACAACGTTAGAATGTGGTAATAATGATTATATTGAAGTAACGAGCTTGTCGGTGAGTCCTGATCCAGATATTGGTTTTTATGAATATACTGTAGATCTTCCAGTGGGTACATATGATGTGGTGGCATCTTCTGAAGGTTTTGATCCCGACACTGCGACAGGAGTAGCATTAACTTCTGGAGCTTTAGTTAACGACATAGATTTAGAACTTTAAGAGCAATCCACCTACATTAGATTAAAGAACACTAATTGATATTAACTAAGACGATCTGTTTTTCATAGAATGAGGCAGGGTCGATCAATAGGCTCTGCCTTTTTCTTGTCCGACCTTTGTATATCTGTAATTTATATCAGTTCCCTGTATTTGTTGGATATCAATCCGATATCTCGTTAAAGCCTGAACGATAATTAAACGATTAAAGCAGGTTTTAACGCTAAAAGTCCCCCGGGACCAAATCAATCCATTTTGAAGATTACAGGAAAGACGGCGGGCGGAAATGAGGATTCCAAACGTTTGGAATCTATCTTATTAAAATCATCGTCCACATCGTCCACATCGTCCAGATGCCATAATATCAGTAAGTTAAAACGGACGATCATTGGACGATCTCACAGATTTGGACGATCAATCACGGCTTTTGATAAAAAACAGGTGGATAATGCAAATCGCTTCCGCAGAATTCTGCGTAAGCGATATTTTTAGGATTTCCGTATATACGGAAAAAGTTAAATTGGCCGGAAAAGGGCTCGGTGGATGGTAAGCGCCTGGAATTTGACAGAGCAAATTACATCAGAAGCATTTTATACTGATTCATTTTTTTTCTCATCTCTTTGGCATCCCCCACAAACTTATTCAATTCCACCCAAAACGCCTTGGTGTGATTTTTTATCCGGGTATGAACAAGTTCGTGTAACAGGACATAATCAATCATTTCATCCGGCAACCTGATCAGGTTCATGTTGAGGCTAATATTATTTTTGAAAGAACAACTCCCCCATCTGGTCTTTTGGTTTCTCACGGATACCTTGTTATAGCGAAAACCGTGCTGCTCTGACAATTCATTGAGCCGGTTAACAAGTTTTTTTCTGGCTTCGGCTTTGTTGATTTCAGTCGAATGCTTTGAAAAGGTTTCATGTTCCTTTTCCACCTGTTTCATTTTATCCAGGTGTTTTTTTATCCAGTCCTTTTTGGATTGTGCAAATTGCCTGGCGTTATCAAATGATACTCTATAAGGAACGGCTACTCGTACCCCTTTGAATGGTGCAACGGAAATCCTGGTATGCTTGGCCCGGTTACTGCGCTCAAACAAAATCTGACCAACACTATCAATTTCAATGAGTTTAGATTTCGTCATTTAACAACTCGCAACGCATGGGTTTCCCTTACAACCTTGGCCTTTTCCGTCTGTCTTTGTAAACAAGTTCCAATTTGTCCAATATAGCATCAGCTACAAATTCCTCAATCGGTATATCTCTTTCGGCACAAAAATTCTTTAATCTTTCAAGCAACCCTTCATGCAAATTAATGCTTAGCTTCTCGGCTTGGATTTTTTCAGGTGCCGATTTCTTTTCCATGGTAACTTCCTTTTCCAGAGATCGGAATAAAGCACGTGAATCCACTATCCCATATCCACAAACTTTGCGAAGAATTTCTTTATCTTCAAAGAGCGCTTCACTTGATTCAGGTATCACAGCATGAGAGACTAACAACGCCCTTATAACATCTCTGTTGTATTCAGGATATACAGCCAAAATTGAGGCCGCTAAATGCGAAACATGTGGTGCAGCCATGCTTGTACCGCTTTCATCCGCTAATAGTCTACCGTCAGCAAAATTCCTACAGGTCGAAAGCTCACCTAAACCGCTATTTGAAACCAGAATGTTGGATCCAGCTCGGGTAATTCACTGCCCAGTTTCCACCATAGGCCGTTAAGTCCGGTTTGATGGCCCCTCCTATTGAATGGCCCCGTCTTGAAAACGGGGAGGGTTGGTTTTGTCGAGCGATAGGTACTTCAGCCGGGTCTCCTGAATAGCGGTGGCTATTAATGGTCTGATCATATCGCGCTAGACTGCCAACGGTTATGACATTGAGTGCTGGAGCGGGTTCTACGATGGCCCATGAGTCTTCACTCATATAATTAGGATAACCGTTTTTCCATTCCAAGCCATCTTTTTGGTTACCGGGTACATTTCCTGTCGATACTATAAAAAGTACTCCAAGTTCCCTATATAGGGTGTCTAAAATATATGATAAACCTTTAAGGTGACCACCAAAGTAAGGTTTTCGAAAGTCACCGAAGGACAAATTGAATATCATACAGCCATACGATTCATGGAAATATCTTACGGCCTCATCAATTTGGTTTTCCACAAAACCGGTTGTATTTTCATTGTTTTCATCAAGTATCCGCCCACTAAAGATACGCAACCTTGGAGTCAGTTCTCCAGTCTGAATTGCAGTTTCAATATCGCCGTAAAGACCCAGTCCAGCGACTAGGGTGCCATGACCATGTTCATCTGTGGCATCTTTTCCTGGTAAGAAACTTTGCGAATCACCCACGGCCGGGGCGAGAAAAGGATGGCCTGTCGTTAAGCCGCTGTCCAATATTACCAAGCCAGGAGCATTTTCAGGGGGAGGAAGAATTTCCGGGAAATCTTCTATATCAGGACGAAGCAACCTTAAATCAAGTCCATACTTGGGTGGTAGGTCTACTGACCGAATATCACGATGTTGTAATATAAAATCGGCCTGCTGACGATTGCATCTAACTCTAAAAAGACTCAGACCCGGCTGTTTAACACTGTCAATTATCTCCATATTATTTTTATTTAGCCACGTTTCAAAAGTCGCCAACAACTTTTCACGTTCATCTTGACGATCCTCTATTGGCCATAGCTCTAAATCTAGCACGAAAGGTTCTTGATCTGGAAACCCTTCATGGTCCAACGCCCAACCGGTACGGTCTTTCGGGCTCCATCTGTCAAAACCCTGAAGAGCATAAAGCACTTGCTTATACTTTACTCTCTCTCCCTTTGCTAATGAGGTCAGCCTAGCTTCAAAAGATTCAAGTGCTGCCGTACTGACAAAGGCAACTACAATTTCGTCCCCTTCCTGGCTTACGAATTCGATTTCATGCGAAATATTCTTTAGCGTATCAGGATCAAAACCCTTGGTTACGGTAAAACGAAATAGGCGTCGATCATCGAATCCTCCGACATCTTCATCCGTTTGTTCTATTGCACTTTTAAGACGTTCTTGAAGCCTTCGTCCATGCGCAGAGGGATCGGCAGGCGGCACAAAATAAGGCCGACCTCCGGGTCTTTTTTCAGTAATTGATATCAAGCGACGTAGATGCTCTATGTTTGGTAGATCAAAAATCAATACTTCATCGAAACGCCGCCAAACAGCTGAATCCAAAATGTGGTCGTGATTAGTTGCAGCAATTAAGAGACTTTTGCCCCCGTAACCATCCAACATTTGAATAAATGCATTTACAACTCGTTTTAATTCCCCATGATCAGAAGCGTCATCACGCTCCTTTCCTAAGGCATCGAATTCATCAAAAAGAACCACCATGGAAATTGATGATATAAAATCAAAGACTTGTCGAAGATTTGAAGCTGTTTCACCAAGATACGATGAAACAACACTATCTATGCGGACAATGGAGAAGGGGAGACCAAGCTCGCTGGCTACTACCTCAGCGGTTAAAGTTTTTCCACACCCCGGAGGACCACAGAAGAGTAAGCGATCAACGGGGTATAAACCGTAACTTTTCAAAACTTCAGATTTATGAAGTTCTTTAAGAATTTCTTCTATGAGCGAACTGTTTTCGTCCGACAAGACAACGTCCTCCAATGGATGCTTCCCAAAGTGTTGGATAATATTTTCAATAACACAGAAAAGCTAAAACCACAACAAATTGATAATTATGAGATGGTTTAACGGAGCTATCCAGTTGTATAATGTTTTGCCAATTATTAGGTAGATTTAACGTTTCCTTCAATCCTCCGGCACACTCACATATTTCTCCAGAGTTTCGCTCTAATACACCGGAAAAACTTTCGTTGGATGATACCAGGATTTTTTAGAAAGGGACTCGAATGTTGTTATCCGGGCATCTTCAACATTCATAACCGTTTCAAAATTTCCGTAAATCGTTTTTATTTTGTCACCGATTTGCATAGGGTGTCCTTTCTGGATAGGGGTTGGGTTAGATAGTGAGGCATTATTAAACTGTAACATGAATGTATTGGCTTGGTGGAGGGGAGATTGTAGAGGTTCTTTCCGGGTACATAACACACACACACACGTCATAAAGATAAAAATAAGAAAATGAACAAAATTTTTCTTCAGGATAAAATTTTGAGTAGGGTAGGGTGTTTTCTAAGATGAAAAATACAACACGCTTGATGTTGTAAATAAAAAAGGCACAGATTCTGTCCTGTGCCTAAACTGTGCCCAAATTGTGCCCGTCAAGGTCAAAATTTTCAAAGTATTTCCAAACGAAACCAAAAACGCAAAAATTTCTTACAGGCAAATCAACCAATTAGAAATACATAACTTATTGATTTTGCTAAATTTAGTTTAGGAATCCATTGCTCTATCCACTGAGCTACGGGGGCAAATTGTAATTATAAGTAGAGCAATTTAGAATTAATCTATTATTCCACTAAAATTTAGATTAAAATTTTTCACAAAAAAGCAATTTTGTAAAGATTTAGTTTAAGATTTTTAGAGTTTTTTATATTGGAGGAAATTGTGCGGCAGCCCACTTTTCTTTCCCCTTTCCGCTTTTCTTCTTTGGGGCCATATCTCGCCTCCTAAGCAACTTATTTCTCGGGATTTTCAATCCTTCCATGCCCGCACGCGATTCCTTCCGTCGCGTTTTGCCTTGTAAAGGGCATCATCGGCCCTTTTTATGATTCGGTCTACATCATCCTTCCCGGTTTCCGCCCTGTATGAGGCCGTGCCTAAACTGGCGGTGATCGTGATATTCGCACCACACCCGATCGGGAGACGACCATTTCCTCCACACCGCGTCGCAGTCTCTCCGCGATCGATAGTGTCTGCTCTTCATTGGTGTTGGGAAGACAGGCGATAAACTCTTCCCCGCCGTAACGACCCAGAAAATCGTAGGGCCTTTCCAGTTTCATCAATCGACGGCTGAATTCCTGAAGCACCCGGTCCCCGGCCTGGTGGCCGTGCTCGTCATTGACACTCTTGAAGTGGTCGATATCCGCCATGATGATGGACAGAGAGGTATGCTCCCGTTCGGCCCGCTCAAGCTCCGCCTTCAACCTCTCCATAAAGGCCCTTCTGTTCAATATGCCCGTCAACGAGTCCGTACTGGCCAGTTGCAGGATGCGCTTTTCAAGATTGAGAATTCTCTCTCCGATAAGGATACGGCATTTCAATTCCTCATGACTGAAGGGCTTTACCAGAAGGTCGTCGGCCCCGGCCTCCAGGCCTTTTACTATATCCTCTTTTTTCTCCTTTGCCGTCAGAACGATAAAATAGGTATAGCCGGATTTCCCCCCTGCCCGGATCCGGCGGCAGAGCTCAAGGCCATCCATTTCAGGCATCATCCAGTCTGAAATCAGCAGGTTCGGCGCATCCGGATTCTGAAGAATTTCCCAGGCCTCGCTGCCGTTGGCGGCGAGTTGAACATCATGCCCCCATCCTGACAAAAATGATTCCAGCAGACGCCTGTAAACCGGATCATCTTCAACGATAAGAATTTTCATTTCTC
>CAZIIV010000140.1:0-7743 GCA_964539365.1 uncultured Desulfobacteraceae bacterium
GTCATCCACCAGCGGTGATTGTGCCATTGTAAATTGAAAAAAACGAGTTGTTAATTCAGAAACTTAATAGGTTATCATACCATGGAATAAACGTACAGATTTCTCCTCAGTCTTTCGCCTTCTTCAATCCTGCTTTCAGCACGATCTTCAACAGATTCCGAAACCACAAACGCGATGTCTTTATGCTCTCTGTTGATGGATTCCAACGCCTCTTCAGGTTCGCTGAACAGCACCACATGATCAAAAGGTATGCCTTTTTCAGATGCCGCTTCCTGGAATAAACGGGCACTTTTTTCAGACATGTTTTTAAATTCTTGACAAACCTGATTGTATGAAGATGAAAACAGTTTGAAAGTTTCGCAGGATAACGGAGCGGTATTTAAGGCCAGAATTTCATAAGACATCCGTTGCGCCATTTCCAGAGCATAGTCGACGATCTCTTTGGAAAAAGTGCTTTCTCTTCCTATGACCAGCAGTCTTGTGGGTTCCTGCTCTTCCCTTTGCTCCACCATTGTTTCCATGGCATAATCCGCTTCACCGGCTTCGGCAAAAGTGATCGCCTCCTGGTACTTGTCCATTTTATTGCCGGCCCTGCTCAACTTTTGTTTGATTCTTCCAAAAATTCCTGACATTTTTTATCTCCTCATCATATGTATTGAGTTGTTTAGCTTTGAATAACGACCAACGGAACCGATAGGTGCTTTTTTATTTTCTCCGGCGCCCTTTTCTTTTTTGGAGTTCTACTCGCCCGGTCCGTATCTTGAGCCGAAGCATCGTAAATGGTTAACACAATATCCCGATGGTCATTGACATAATTGACAATCTCTTTCTCGGCCTTGCCGGATGTCATCGAAAAATGACATGGAACTCCTCTTTGTTCCGATTCCAACATCAGGTTCTTGATTTGCTCCGAGGCCTCAGCCATAATTTCCTTTGCGGTCCCATGCTCGTTGGCTTCGGCAAAGGCCGCAGCCACCATGGACCCTTCGATAAAAATCCGGGCATAATCGGTCTTTTGTCGAATTTCTTTAAGGTATTTGCTGTAACTTTGCGGCCGGAGAATTTGGAAAACCTTTAATTCCGCCTCTATCCGTTTGCAGAGTTCTACGGCATAGCAAAATATCTTTGAATCAGGTATAATTCCGTCAATGGCCAATAACACTTTTTTCATTTTTATCCCCTTTTGCAGTCCAACACATCAGCACTGCTAAATACGCATTCTCGGTCGGGTTTCTTCCGTGCGCCGGATACGTACATCTGTTCGTTTCCGATTTCTTTTTTCCGGTTTGTCATGCATGATATCCAGGGCTGTTTCATGTTCGCCGGCCTGGGCGAAAGTTATAGCTGCCATCAATCTGTCGAATGTGTCTTTAAATCTAAACATGGCTGAATTCCTCCTCTAAAAATTGGGTTAAAATGGGTTAAAATTTTTTCCTCTTTGCTGATGTATTATAGCATCTTCCGTGCCACCCCTAACAGTATTGCTATATCGTATTGTTTTTATTGCTTTTATCCTTATACTTCGGGAAGAAAGGATCGTCCTTTAACTGTTACAATTTGCAATGATTTTTTGAGTATCTATGTTTTTTACAATAATAATAAGGCATTATAATATATTGCATAAAAGAATTGCAGTATTGCAAGTTGTAACGTCACCTTTGTTCCGTATTTATTCGCTCAAAAAAACCGTTGCGAGTCTGATTTTAATCTGCTTTATTCAGAAAAAAACTAACGAGGTAAGATCATGCGCATATTTAAAAAGGGAAAAGGACAAACTGAAGAACTGTCATCGGAAATAGATGAATTAAAAGAAAATGTTATTGAATCCAAGATGCCGGAACACGTGAACAAAGTGGCATTTAAAGAAATAGAAAGGCTTTATAAAACCAGTCCTTCCAGTGCGGAATATACCATCGGAATAAATTATATCGATTATCTGGTCAGTCTTCCCTGGAATAAAATGACCGATGACAATCTTGATATTAAACGCGCGGAATCCATCTTGAATCAAGAACATTATGGGCTGGCTCAGATTAAAGATCGGATTCTCGAGCATCTCGCCGTCAGAATATTAAAAATGTCCCGCCGGCATAAGATTCTGGTGGTGGATGATGAAAAAATAACCCGCCGGAACCTCGACCATGTTTTTAAAAAAGACGGCTATCACGTCAATACGGCCGCCAGCGGAATTGAAGCCCTGAATTTTCTGGAACAAACAGCCTTTGATGTGATTGTAACGGATCTTAAAATGGGAAAAGTCGATGGCATGGCGGTCCTGGAAAAAGCCAAGGACATGAATCCGGCAACGGAAGTAATTATCATCACCGGATATGCCACGGTGTCAACGGCAATCGAAGCCATGAAAAAGGGATCCTACCACTACCTGACAAAACCATTGAAACTTGATGAGATCAGATCAACGATCCGGAAAGCGCTGTTCAAAAAAATGGTTCGGCTGGAGCCCAAAGGTCCTGTTCTTTGTTTTGCCGGCCCCCCCGGTACCGGGAAAACCTCCCTGGGGATGTCCATTGCCCGGAGTCTGGAACGAAAATTCGTACGCATATCTTTGGCCGGAATGAAGGATGAGTCTGAGATAAGGGGGCATCGTAAAAGCTATGTAGGTGCGTTACCCGGCAGAATCATCCAGGAAATTCGACGGGCTGAAACCAAGAACCCATTGATTATGCTTGATGAAATCGACAAAATCGGTCGTGACTTCAAAGGAGACCCTGCCGCGGCCTTGCTGGAAGTATTGGATCCGGAGCAGAATACCCATTTTGTTGATCATTATCTGGATGTTCCCTTTGATCTGTCACGGGTGATGTTCATCGCCACGGCCAACGCCCTTGATCTGATTCCGGGCCCGCTTCTGGACCGTCTGGAGGTCATTACCCTACTGGGATATACCGAAGAAGAAAAAGAAAAGATCGCCTCTCACTACTTAATACCCAAAGAAATAGAAGAAACCGGTCTTTCGGATAATCCCCCTGTTTTTACTCCGGAGGCAATACACAAAATCATCAGGGAATACACAAGAGAAGCAGGGTTGAGAGACCTTAAACGCCAGATATCGTCCATTTGCCGTAAAATTGCCCGGGAAGTCTTAAGCGATAAAAATGTAAAACCGCCGAAAATCATAACTCCCGAAATGGTGGAGAGCCTGCTGGGTCCCATAAAATTTTATTTTGAAGTGTCTGAAGCCAAAGAAAGAATAGGTGTAACAACCGGCTTGGCTTGGACTGAGGCGGGCGGACAGATTATTTTCATCGAAGCCGCCAAGATGAAAGGAAAAGGGAATCTCATCTTAACCGGTTCACTGGGTGATGTGATGAAAGAATCTGCTCAGGCCGCGATGAGCTATATTCGAAGTAATGCCGAATCATTAAATATTTCCGATAAGATGTTTGAAGCCTATGATATTCACATCCATGTACCGGCAGGTGCGATCCCCAAGGATGGGCCTTCAGCCGGCCTGACCATCGCGGTAGCTCTTATATCTTTGTTAACAGACCGCCCCTGTAAAAGAAATGTCGCGCTCACGGGGGAATTGACCTTAACCGGAAGAATTCTTCCGGTGGGGGGGGTAAAGGAAAAAGTTCTGGCGGCTCACAGGGCCGGGGTAAAGTCAGTCGCTTTTCCCGCTAAGAACGAAGCCGACATCAAAGATATTCCGGAAGATATCAAAAAGGACCTGAATATCATCAAAATAAATGAATTGAAGGAGGTAATTGACTTGGTCTTGAATTAGTGTCCATCCATAAACGGCATCTTTCGGCCCCCGGCGGCGTTCTCGCTCGTTTTCAATCCTCGAAATAGCGCGCTATGCCTGCGGTTGAAAACTCACTCGGGCCTTGCCGGAAACCAAAATCTACCATTTCTGGATGGACACAAGATAGTAAAATGGTTTATAAAAATATTCCACTTTTGTTTTCATTAAGATCAAGGAAAGACGAAACAATGAAATACAATCACCTTTTCGGTCCGGTGCCTTCACGGCGGTTGGGGATTTCCCTTGGCGTGGACTTGGTTCCATTGAAAACCTGCACATTAAATTGCATCTACTGTGAATGCGGGAGAACAACCGATTTGACGGTAACGCGCAAAAACTACATCCCATTGACCGAGGTCAAAGAAGAACTTACCGATTATTTTACCAATAATCCAAGACCGGACTATATTACCTTTTCCGGGTCAGGTGAACCCACTTTAAATTCAAACATCGGCGATGTGTTACATTTTATCAGAAATCACATCCATGATATTCCCGTGGCCGTACTGACAAACGCCACCTTATTTTCTATAAGACAGGTTCGGAAAGATATTAAACACGCAGCGCTGGTCATGCCGTCACTGGACGCGGCAACGGATAAAATGTTCAGGAAGATAAACCGCCCGTCTCCCCGGTTAAGAATTGATTCGATTATTGACGGATTGGTCCGGTTCCGCAAAGAATATAGCGGGCAAATTTGGCTGGAAATCTTTATCGTGCCGGGCATGAATGATACGAAACACGAATTAACCGCTTTAAAACAGGCCATTGAAAAAATCGGACCGGATCAGGTTCAACTCAATACCCTGGATCGCCCCGGGGCGGTCTCAGCGGTTCGTTCGGCCACCCGGCAGGAACTTGAACATATTATGAATTTCTGGCAGCTTGACAACGTTACCATAATCGCTGATGTGTCTGAACGAAAGGATCTTCTCGCCTATCGCAAAGACACTGAATCTGCCATTTTGGGCACCATTGCCAGGCGTCCGTGTACGTTAAAAGACTTGTCTGAAATATTAGGATTGCAGATTAATGAAGTGAATAAATATCTGGATGTCCTGGAAGCAGACGGAAAAATAAAAATGGTGAAACAGAAAAGAGGATTTTTTTATCAATTAAGAAACACGGCGTTGTAACAAGGGGATGTAAATCGCAACCGTTGGTGAAAGAGGTGTCAGGTGTCAGGTGTCAGGTGTCAGCGCCTCTGTTCATCATTCCTAAAACCTGACACCTGAAACCTGACACCAAATAGCCATGGCAATCTCGGCAACCGACAGTCTTGATTTACACCCGTAACAAGGCTGTCTTCTTTAAATATTCAAAAACCAAAGGCCCTTCGGAAGAAGCCGGTTCCTTTCCTGATGCAATCTTTTGAATTAATTCAAGTTGTTCTCTGTCAAAACTTCCTGTCTGTGTTTCGATCAATTTCAAAGAGTTATGAATGATGCTGTAAAGCACCATAGGGCCGAATTGAACCTCCCCGCTTGGTTTTTGGGTTAACGCGCCCGCAATTTTATGGTGAGCGATTCTGAAAGGTTTTGGCGGCGGGCGGTAACCCAGAATTTCGGCAAAAAGATCCATGGATTCAATAACCCCGTCTGCATATCCTCTTTCCAGGGATGCCGTGCCGTCCTTTACGATTTCATCGAGGTCGGATTCATCGTAGGACAGATCCAGCCGGTCGATACATTCTTTTTGAATGGTTTTTACGGATTCCTCTTTTTTACTGATCACCACATCCGTATCTTTTAATATCTTGACAACATTAAACGGATTCATCATTTCCTTGACCGTAGGGGTCTTACGCATGGCTACGTCATAAACGGTCGTATTGTAAATCGCAAGATCATTGTCCAGAACCACGATCCTGGTTTTCTCGGCATCAACATCCTCGATAAAAAGATCGAGATCCCGTTTTCTTCTATAGGTATAGGAAGCCATTTCCAGAAGGCTGCGCATGGTTTTTATGTCAACCTTACGGCCGCTTTCCGGAGGACCGATGGAGGCAATCACCTGCTTTGCCATTTTATCGATGGTTATTTTCTGTAAAAGGTTTTCTTTAAAAGACATGATGTCTCCTTATTATTTTAGGGAAGGTCTAAGTTACCCTGTAACGTTATTTACCACAGCAACCTATATAAGTAAACTATACTTTCAATTATTTTCAATGCTTGACCCTATAGCAATATTGATGTATTAATGAATTTTTTGATGAACTCGCAAAAAGTCATAAAATACCGTTTTCTCTCCGAGCCGGAGGCGCTACCCTCTCTCCGAGCTATAGGCTCTACGAGCCGGAAGCCGGCCTGTAAGCCCTACGGGCTGGCCTCCGGCTCGTAGAGGCACGATCCTGCGCCTCGGAGAGAAGCGGAGCCGGAGGCCGTCATTCCGGCGAAAGCCGGAATCCAGTCTTTTCAAGCAGATGCAGAGCACCTGGACTCCTCCCGGACTTGATCCGGGATCTACCGGAGTGACGACTTTTTACGAGTTCATCAATTTTTTAACCGCCCAGATAAAGGATACACTATGTCTGAAAATGTAAAAATTGAATTTCAAGGAAAAACATATGAATTTCCCATTGTCGCGGGTTCCGAAGGAGAAAAGGCCATTGATATATCAAATCTTCGACAGACCACGGGATTGATTACCCTGGATCCGGGATATGCCAATACCGGCAGCTGCATGAGCGACATCACTTTCATGGACGGTGAAAAGGGAATTTTGCGGTATCGCGGCATTCCGGTTGAAGAGCTGGCCGAGCATTCAAGTTTTATTGAAACCGCCCTTCTATTAATCAACGGAAGGCTCCCCACAAGAGATGAACTTAACCGAACTTCGGTTCTTTTCAATGACCATTCGCTGGTGCATGAGGATATGCAGATTTTTTATCAGAACTTTCCCAGGGCGTCCCACCCCATGGGTATCCTTTCATCCATGGTAAACGCTTTAAGAAGTTTTTACCCCGAACTCCAGGTCATCGAAGAGGAAATAAACATTACGGTGACCCGACTGCTTTCCAAAGTGAGAACCATGGCAGCCATGTCTTATAAAATATCCAGAGGGCATAAAGTGGTTTACCCCCGACCGGATCTTTCGTATTGCGCCAATTTTCTGAACATGATGTTTGATACTCCGGTCAAAGCCTACGTAATTGATGAAGATCTTGTTAAGGCGTTGAACGTTTTCTGGATTCTTCATGCGGATCATGAGCAAAACTGCTCTACTTCGGCGGTACGGCTTGTGGGAAGCGGTAGAGTCAATCTTTTTGCTGCGATTTCCGCCGGAATTGCAGCACTTTGGGGACCCTTGCACGGCGGAGCCAACCAGGCCGTCATCGAAATGCTCACCGAAATTCAAAAAGACGGCGGCAATTATCATCGGGCGATTCAAAGAGCCAAAGACAAAAACGACCCTTTTCGACTGATGGGGTTCGGACACAGAGTCTACAAGACGTATGACCCCCGTGCCAAAATTATAAAAAAGGTATGTCATAACGTCCTTAAAAAACGTAACATTAGCGATCCGTTACTCGATATCGCACAAGAACTCGAAGCCGCGGCTTTGAAAGACGAGTATTTCATCGAATATAATCTGTATCCCAACGTGGATTTTTACAGCGGCATCATTCTGCGGGTCATGGGAATTCCCACCAACATGTTTACGGTCATGTTCGCCATCGGAAGGTTGGCGGGCTGGATCGCCCAGTGGAAAGAGGGCGCCGATGATCCCAAATGGAAACTCGGACGGCCCCGCCAGATTTATATCGGACCAAAAAAAACAAAATATATGCCTGTTGATGAGCGCTGATCCTTGTCTATTGACAAACCGTGCCCCGAAACCCTTTTTTTAGGTGTCAGGTGTCAGCCTAAAGGTTTCAGGTGTCAGGTGTCAGGGTTAAGGGGGGAAACGAGGTGACCAATAGTGATGAATTCGCAAAAAGTCATAAAATACTGTTTTCTCTCCGAGCCGGAGGC
>CAZIIV010000141.1:0-7697 GCA_964539365.1 uncultured Desulfobacteraceae bacterium
TTCAAGCATGTCTATATGATTGAGCACCATTATTGATGTGTTATCAAGACATACTTTCCATTCAGATTGCATTTCAACAATACCGCGAGATCCGGATCGGATGGGTACGACAATGCGTTTTCGACCATCCTGTAATTCTGTATTTATTTTGGGTATTTCAACAAGTATCCTCGACAATACTTGACCCAAGTTATACGCAGCAGCCTGCAACGAAATATTGCCTTTCATAATACCTTGTTCAATTTCTCTGGCCTTTTCTCTATGGGCAGGCATTATTTCTTCAGCCACAGTGCGTATATCAACCTTCTTAAAAGGGCCTTCGTCAGAAGAATTTTGAATAGCGCGAGCAAACCACTCCCCTGATTCTTGATCTTCTCGACCAAGTTGGACGGCCAGAATATAGGCTTCCGCAAGAATTTGTGAATCCTCACCCCCTTTGTCCACGGCCATTTTTGCCAGCTCCATGGCTCTATTAGAATCGGCATCCACTTCAGAGGATAAAGATGCAAGACGAATCAGCATGTCTGGTCTCAGGCTGTCTTTACGCTTCATCGCGCCAGATACGATTGTAGAAAATCGATTCCAATCTCCTAACTGAAGGGCAATATTAATGTCCAATAACAGGTCTTCTTCATTGTCACGCTTTTTCAGGAGCTCGGAATTAATTTCCTGAGCTTCTTTCAATTGGCCGACAGAAGAAAGAGTCCAGGCCTTCTCCGAAAGGAGGTCATCATTACCATCAACCAAATCATCAATCTCATTAAAAAATGTTAATATTCGATTAAAATCTGCTCGAATGTTTCTCCGGAAACATTGAGCAAGTATATAAGCATTTTCTGATGTCCTTTCTTTTTCTAAAAGCTCTTCAAGTCTGGGTTGCAATGCATCCAAATCACCGATACGTTTAAGGTGGGACACCAAATTTTTTAGGTCTATAAGTGAGCCAGTTTCAGTATATAAATCCTCTAATTTATCGCGCGGATCAGAACCATCTTTGGTATCGATCATTGTTTCTAATCGTTGGAAATCGTATTCGATTAAAATATTCTTTCGATCTTCGAGTGTTTTGCGGGCTCTCTTGGTCTGACCATCTTCTATCAATGATTCAATAAGCAGCCCAGAAAGAGCCGCTTTGGACACGACTTTGGTAAGCCTTTCCTCCTCATTTTGTAAAAAATCAGCACGATCGCGAGGAGACATTTTTAGTTCAACCAAGAAAAATTCAGCAACCAGTTCTTTATTTTCAACGCCCCCTGTCCTCTTTCTTTGAGCAAGATATTTTTTTAAAGGATTTTCATCGAACTCGATTTTGAAAGTGCGTGCAAAAATTATCGAATCAACGGCTTTTGGCCCCTCTTTCATACTTTCAGATATTTCTTGCCTGGCATCCTGCGATATTTCACCTTTTGGGTCTGTAAGCCTCAGCCATAAATGCCAATCTAAAGCTGCTTGAGCACGGCCTTTTTGGCCTATTTCAGTAAGAAATTCATATGCTTTACAAAAACAATCTTTTGCCCGATTTCTATATTTATCAGCTTCACTCCCCTCAATTGTTCGTATAGCTTGGTGAAAAACCCCCATTTCCAAAGCATACCGACGCAGTTCTTCAGGTAAGAGTAATGCAGAATTGACAACTCCCTCTATATAAGCCAAATCTGGCCACTTTTCCCAATAGTCCTGAACAGCAAAAAGGTATTTCGCAGCCTCACTCCATCTGCCCGCTTCAGCAAGAGTTATTGTAAAGTTAGCCCATCCAATACCAGTAAAAAACTCTGGATTGTCGTTATTGGGTTGTTCACCAAACCATAACAGGTCGTTTTCTTTTCCATTTATTCGTTTGCAGGCAGCGAAAAAGTTCGACCGACCATCAGGGGTATCAATATCTCTAAGAACCCTAAGGGCACCACCAGTATCACCTTCAGCCTCCAATATAAGAGCATCAATAATTTGGGTACTCTTATCCGAGTCTATTTCTTTTAATTTTTTCAGGTATTCTTTTGATTGAGTAAGCGTTTCAGTTTTTGATGCGTGCAATCTGGAGGCCCAATAGAACACTTCTGCCTTAGTGCAAATGTCAGTATAAACAAGGTCCCCTTCAACAACTCTATTTGTAAGGGCAATAACTTCCTGGGAAGCTCGGGCGGGTTCAACCGATCGTCTTTTCAGAAGTTTATCTAACTCTTGTTGGGCAAGCCTATTGTGTGATTCCACGACGTAACGGTCTGGACCGAGCTTTTTTATCTCTTTTTTTATTGATTTCTGGCCGTCACGCAATTCCTGATGAGCTTTTTTAGACTCTTGATCATGATCTTGTACCATTCCCGCTAATGGCTCGGTTTCAGGACTAAGACTTCCGAAATAACCTGCAGCAATTATCGCAACTATAACATCAATAGGCCCATTGGCCAGCCGCTCATCCTCACCAGTTTTATCAGCATATGTCTTTCTGAGTCTGTGGAAAGTATCTTGATCATGGTCTTTTTTCCCCATAATTTGTTCTCGGGCTAACAATTTAATATCTTTTTGAACTTGGGGGTTAGATAACCACTCTCTTACTGCTTGGATACGAAGAAATTCAGGAGAAATGTATTCATGGCCAATCTTGTCGAGGAGTCTTTTCCACCATTCATCAATATCTTTTCCTCCGGTTAATCGGTCGAGCGTTTTGTCCATCCCTTTTTCCAGGAGATCCGAGGTGTCACCAATCGGCATACTCGCAGCCTTGCGTTCTTGGTATAACCGGCGAAGTTTTGGTGAGAGCACTTTAACAACAGGCAAAAGGGTTTTGGCAATTGCAGATATGTTTTCAGTCATTTTTAAATCTTATCACAAGTTTATTAAAACTCAACTCAACATAACTTGCATTATGAGTAAGTATTCATGAAGTCAACCATAGTAATACTATTATGAATCAAAATTGGATCAGTGATGTCGAGATTTGTTAAATCAACTCAGGTTCAAACTAGGTTCATAATTCGTTTACAATATCAAGAATTTATCGGAAACTCAAGATGTAGGTTTCGGTGTGGACCTAAAAGGTATGACAGCACATATTTATTTTATGCAGACCAATCATCGTCTCACTCAGATAATTCCTGTGATAGCCAAGCGGAAAATGATAATATCACTCATATACAAAACTTTTGATAAGTCTGATTATGTTGCAAGCACACCTAACCATTTAAAATTGTTGGCATCTCCGATATGGCCCATGGATATTCAAAATTCTATTATAAACAACACGTTATAAACAAAACTACAATTTTGAAAGAAAACCGGCAACATAACAATTTACCGGTATACATACTCTTTCCATCCGGTCATATGGCCTTTTTCCCCTATTAAAGGCTGTCAAGCCATGCCAGGATTTCGGTTTTATTTTCCCAAGCAATCAATTTATTGATCTCCGGGTCTTCAGAGATACTGGATTTCATGTATTCGATTAATCTTTTTTGAACGGCTTTCTTGCGAGTTAAATCCATGTGGGTATAAATCGTAGTGGATTGAATATCTTCATGTCCTAAGCGATTTTGTATATCCGTAAGACTTTTTCCGGATAAAAGCAGACTGACCGGCATGTGACGGAAGCTATGAACAGGATTGATATTTATTAGGCGTTTTGGATCCAAAGCCTTCTGGAGATATTTTTTACAGATGCGGTAAATACCGTGCCGGGTTATTTCTTCACCGCGCTGATTGATAAACAAGCGGTGCTGATAAAGCGGTTTGGGTTTGATACGGTATTGGGTACTATAGCGTTTGATAAGCTGAACGGTTCTTTGTCCCAGTTCTATTTGACGATAGCGGTTGCCTTTACCCTGGATGATCAACGTATTATTTTGAGGATCGAAATAGTCAAGGTTAAGCGTTGCGATCTCACTGGCCCTGGCGCCGGAGTCCTCAAGCAAATGAAGGATGGTGTAATCACGAAAGCCGTTCTTTTTAATGAGGTTGACGCAATGAAAAACTTTCAGGATTTCATCCGGATAGAGAAAGCCGATCAGTTGTTTTTGAGCGCGTTTCTGAGGAATATCCAATATCCGTTGAGCCTCCTCCCGATTTTCCGGATACATTAGCCGTATCATTTTGGCCAATGATTTTATGGCGGCCAGCCGGTGGTTTCGGGTTCGGACCACATTACCGCGATCCGATTCAAGGTGATCGAGAAAGGCCAGGACCATATCGGGGGAAAGATGCTCGACTCTGAGAGAGGCGATCTGTATGGAAAGTTTGCGTGCCGCAAAGGGCAGAAACAAAGAAAAGACATCCCGATACGCTTTGATGGTTTGATCGCTGCTGCCTTTTAGACGTAGCAGGTACTGGTCGAAAAATCGATAAATACAGGTTTCAAGCCTCATATATTCTCCCTTTTTGAGCTGACAAAATTAAGGAGTCCTTGACGCTGCTCGGCATCGATGAACTTCAGGT
This sequence comes from uncultured Desulfobacteraceae bacterium, assembly GCA_964539365.1. Taxonomy (GTDB): domain Bacteria; phylum Desulfobacterota; class Desulfobacteria; order Desulfobacterales; family UBA11574; genus S5133MH16. The sequence goes on from CAZIIV010000141.1 coordinate 4,429, forward strand.
ATGTGGCGGTTTGCTGATAGGACACATGGCCTATATAAACGGCTAAAACAGGCAATGCGTGTTGAGGACAGTCGCCGCGTTCTTTGATGCGTTTTAGCGTGTTCACAGCGAAGCTGTGACGCAGGCTATGGGGAGTCGGTGAGCCGAAAACCATACGACCAATGACCTGTCTGGGGCGATCAATGCCGATATCGTTGACTGCCCGGTGAAACACAGAACGTAGTCTGGTATCATTTAACCCTTTTTGTCGACTGCTGACAAATAGATATGGATTTTGATCTTCAGTCATGAAGGCATCTCGAACGGACAGGTAGTTGTCAAGTTCTATGGCCGCGGCTTTCGGCACAGGAACAAGACGGTCTTTGTTAAACTTGGTTTTTTCAATGTAAATCGTTTTTTCACGGCACCGGTAATGATGGGGTTGTAGTCGCACGGGCTCATTTATTCTGAGCCCGCATCGAGCGATAAGGAGAATAGCGATATATTCAGCCAAATCTCTCAGGTAATACCTTGGTTGTTTACGGATTCGGATGCAGACCGCCTTGATTAACTGATCGGTTTGTTTCGGAGAAAAGATAAAGGGGGCAAAGGAATACTCCGGTAAACGTGGGATGTCTTTTAACGGATTTTCCGTGTAATAACCCGTTCGTACCATAAAATCAAAAAATGCCCTAATAGAGCTCAGATAGCCATTTACGGATTTTGGCTCCATTTTAAGGTTTCCTCTGAGTTCGAGGAAGAAGGACGAAGACAACACATCGGGCTTGATTTTCTTATCCTTTACATAGCGATCGAAAAACAGAAGAGAGTATCGCATCGGCTGTAAAGAATAACCAAGATGTTGACGATAAGCGACAAATTTATTGAGCTGGGGAGCCAGAAAGCTTTCAAAGTTCTTCATCGAAGAGTACCCTTCGCATAAGCTTCATGTGAACATGAAGGTATTTTTCAGTAGAATCGATGTAGTCGTGGCCCAACATCTCTTTAATTTAATTTCATAGATGGAGACACCCGTCTCCAGAAGATTCTGTGCATAGGTGTGCCGCAACCAATAGGCTGTGCCGGGAAGCCCTGCTTTGCGGATACATTCGGTGATATGCTGGCCGACCGAGGTAGCGCAGATGGGTCGGTGAGGCGCCGCCAGATTCAAAAACAGCCGCCGGTGGCTGCTTTTGGGTCTTGAACCGATGATATAGGCGGCAAGTGCTTTCATTATGTTTTCTGGAATGGGAAGTTTAACGGGACGCCCATTCTTCCGGGTCGTTAGGGTCAGCTCTGATTGTGTAAAAGAGACATCATCTAAAGTGATGAGGCTGATCTCATCCGGGCGCAACCCCAAACCATATGAGAGGTGAACCATGGCATAATTTCGAAGATCTTTGGCTGAAGAAAGCTCAAAACTATCAAAGAGCCGTTGAATTTCGTGGGGGCGAAAAAATTTGGGCGGCGTGTTTTGAGCAAATTGACGAGGGCCGATGACCAGGGGCGCAAGATCTTTGCCGATGATACCGCCGGGGTAATACAGGTATTCTAAGAACCCCCGAAGATAGAAACGGTATGTCTGGCGGGTGTTGGGAGAAAAAGCAGTAAAAAACTCCGCCAGGAAGGCATCGATCTGTTCAATCCGGATAGAAGCCGGTTTGATGTTGTATCTTTCCAGGTAATCATGAAAGGCGCGAAGTACCTTCCTGATGTGGGTAAGCCTGATTGAAGGAACTTGCCGGGTTTGGTGATAATAGCTCAGATAGTCTTCGTAAAGATCCGGCAGCCTCTGTTTCGGCGGGTCGATAGACTGATGGATTCTTTTCTGTTCAAACAGATACCTGAACAGTCTCCTTACTGCAGGTGCCGCTTTTCTGGATTTTTGGAAGTCTTTGAGTGTATCAAGAGTAAAGATATCATCCCAATGAATCTGTTTCCTATTTATGAAGCTCAAAAACGCGTTCAGCTCACTTCGATAATTATTATAAGTTTCGAGAGTATAGCCGGAAAAAATCATCCATTGCAAACACTCATCAATGACTTGCTTCAAGGTTAAATCCGGACTATCGCTCATGGGTTAATCCTATGAGGGATTGTTGAAAAACTTGAGCAATCGATGCCGGACCTTTCCCCCGTGTTGATCGAGACTTTTGACGCCGGCAGGAAATTAATGGCGGCGGCAAAGACAGTACTTGAAAAATGGTTCCGTCAAAAGCGATCAGATCTTTTCTGATCAGTCCATCTCTGGCTTTCAGATATTGATCGACGGTGAGGCCAAGCAGAGAACAAATGGAATTGCAGCTATAAAAGGACAGGCCGTAACGGTCCGCGGCTATAACCAGAAAAATATACAATAGCAGCTCGTGCTGACTCAGCGCAGCTAAGAATCCATCGGCAAGAAAACGATGAGGGATAAAGCCAAAGCTGCCTTCAATTTGTCTGATCCGATCGGGGACGAGTATTTTTTTGCGTATCATGTCCACTCCTTTTATCTTTAGCCGTATCCACGGCGCGGAAATTGATCCACAATTTGACCGTCACATCCGCAAAAAAGGCAATACGGGCTATTTTTCACATGAAAAATGCGGCTCCAGAGCCTGCATAGAACCCCCATAACCCATGCGGGTAGTACTGTGGAAGATGGATCATCCATGTTTTTTTGATTTTTTTCGCTCAGGCCATGCCGGCGGCGATTTTCGGCTTCGCTGTGGGCTTTTTTACCTTTATCGGTTCGGCGATACCGTCTTTGCGCTTCACAGTGATTTTTTCGTTTCCCGGCTAACCGGCATGCATCGCTGCAGTAAGCTTGTCCCCTAAAGCAAGCCCGGCAGATACAGAAAATCAACCCGCACCATCGGCAGCGAATTTGGATCAATAGCGGAATAGACATGCCTCCGGTCTTGCAAACAGCCGGAGGATACAGTAGAAAGAAAGTATGTGGGAGGAGCTTCCGGCTGTTCGCAGTAACTCTTCTTTAAAGCCCGAAGGTGCCACTTCGGGCTTTTCTTTTTACGGCCTTTAATTGAGGGGCGGGGTTTTTTCAACCCTTCTCGAATCAGATGTTTGAAGGGATGAATAAAAAGGAGCTGTCCGGCAAAATTACCGGAATGAAAAAGGTAAGATCCGGTAAAGGGGATGGAAGGGAATTAAAAGGATTTTTTTTAATCTTTGAAGAAGAAAATGAAATTAAATGGGAATTAAATCACAAAACATAATTAAATTGGCAACATAAGTCTGACAGACCGAGCTTGGCCTGGATGGGATTTTTTACCTTATAGCCGTTTCCG
>CAZIIV010000142.1:0-7528 GCA_964539365.1 uncultured Desulfobacteraceae bacterium
GCCCGATAATGTCCAAAAAAAAGACCTATTTTTCTATCATGTTACGAGATCTGAAATTGCTACGGGTCACCGCATTTCTTCCTTAACCCTGACACCTGACACCTAAAAAAAAGCTTCGGGGCCACGCTTTGTCAATAGACAAGGATCAGCGTTTACGAACAGCCTTGATTTACAGCTTTTTAAAACAGGGCATCACATATCGGATTTAAAAAACTGTTCCGGCTCTGTCATAAAATTCGGCGCCTTGGTATATTCGGTGGGCACGGTTCCTTCTTTGAAGCATTCAAATACGGTCTTTTTAGATTCGGGTATGGGTAACAAACCGGTTTCAGCATCGATTTTAGCAAACACAACGCCTTTGGGGACCTGAAAAACTCTGACGGGCTTGCCCTCCAATATTTTCCGGACAAATCCGAGCCATATGGGGCTTGCCGCTCTGGAACCGGTTTCGAATTTTCCAAGAGAACTCTCATCATCAAACCCCACCCATGTTCCCGTGGTATAGCGCGGCGTGTATCCTACGAACCAGGCATCATGAAGATTGTCTGTCGTACCGGTCTTGCCTGCCACCGGCCGGTTCAATGCTTTGACCCTGTGTCCGGTTCCGTGTTGGACCACCCCCTCAAGAAGACTGGTCATGATATAGGCTGTATTTTTCTCGATGACCTTTTCTCTGGCAGGACTCGATTCCTCGATTACATTTCCGTCTCTGTCCTCGATTTTTGTTATAAAGACAGGACTTATCAGATAACCGAGATTGTTAAAAACCGAATAGGCCTTGACAAGCTCCAGCAAAGATACCCCCGAAGATCCCAAAGCTATGGAAAGATTTCTGTTCAGTTTGGATGTGATTCCAAGTTTTCCGGCATAATCTATAGCGTAATCAATGCCGATATCTTTTAAAATTTTAATGGTTACAACATTGCGTGATTTTGTAAGGGCATCGCGAAAAAGAGTGGGACCATAAAATCTTTCCTTGTAATTTCTGGGTTTCCACGTAAAGTCATGTTCCAAATCCTGGTACACAATCGGTGAATCGATGATCATGGTTGCAGGGGTATATCCCTTGTCAAGGGCTGCTGCATATATTATGGGTTTAAATGCCGAACCGGGCTGCCGCCTCGACTGAACCGCCCTGTTGAACTGGCTCTCTCTGAAATCCCTTCCGCCGACCATTACTTTCACATGACCGGTTTCCGATTCTATGCACAAAAGAGCGGCCTGAGCCTTTGGAACCTGTTCCAGCTCAAGCCACCATCGGTCTGTATCAAACAGTTTATTTTTAACCTTAACAAGTATAACATCCCCCACGGACAAAACCTCTCCGGGATGTTGAATCCTGGCTTGGAAATAGGCAATCTCAGGATCAGGCTTTCTGGCCCAGCGCATATCCTCAACTTTTATGATTCCCAGAGTATTGCCGATTCGAACCACTGCCGTATCATTCCGGTTGTTTACCTCTATCACGACGCCTTGTGTGATCTTTCCCTCATCAAGAGGCGCTTTTTCCAACTCCGTCTGAAGCTCCTTTGAAAACGATTCGATTTCTTCCTCCCGCAAATGCTTTATCGGACCCCGATACCCCTGACGTTTGTCCAGGGCTTGTAGCCCTTTTTCTATCTCTGCGCACGCAATCTTTTGCATTTCAATATTTACCGCAGTATAAATTTTGAGCCCTTCCTCGTATAAAATGTCGTCACCGTACTTATTTGAGATATAACGTCTGATGTGTTCGGTATATACGGGGACTTCTTCTATGTACCAGTTTTTCCGGGGTTTAATATCAAGCTCTGTATTGATCGCTTCGGTCGCTTGAATGTTGGTTATAAATCCTTCTTCAACCATTCTGTTTAACACATATATCTGACGCTGCTTTGCCCTTTCCGGATATCTGAAGGGAGAGTATCTGCTCGGCGCCTGGGGCAGACCGGCCAGGATAGCACATTCTGCCAGGTTCAATTCCTGAACGGATTTTCCAAAATAGTTTTCCGAAGCCGCTTCCACCCCATATGCGCCATGGCCCAGATAAATTTGAGATAAATACAAAAACAGAATTTCATTCTTGGTAAACTTCTTATCAATACGGTATGCAAGAATAGCTTCTTTTATTTTTCGGGAATAACTTTTCTCCGGTGTCAAAAAAAACGATTTCGTAACCTGCTGGGTAATTGTACTGCCGCCCTGAACAATGGTTCCGGCCTCGATGTTCTTAAAAAACGCCCTGATAATACTTAGAATATCTATCCCTTTATGTTTATAAAATCTCGAGTCCTCTGTGGCAATGAAAGCTTTCTTAAGCATTTCAGGTATTTGGGATAATGGAATCACAATTCTCCGTTCTTTGAAAAATTCACCGATTTTTCGCGCGTCGTCTGAATACACGGTTGTGATGATAGGAGGTCGGTAATCGTTTAGCGAAGATATTTTGGGAAGATTTCTGCCCAGGTAAAAATAAACCCCGACAGATCCAACCATACCGAAGACCACCATAAAAGCACAAACCCAAATAACCCATTTGGCGATTTTTATAAAAATTCCTCCTTTATCTCGCCGGATTCGCTTTTTAAGTATCTGAGAGGTTTTTTTTTGTTTTAGCATAATTTATGTGCGTAATATGGATCAAACCCCCGGGGTTTGACCGTGTGGTTTCATAAACTTGAACTTTTATTTAGTTTTTGTAAAAAACATTTTCTTAAGAGTTACAGATATCAAATTTGGATCTGTTACGCAAGATGCTTGACAGACCAAAATTTATCGCCTGTTTGATTTATTACCGCGGCCGCAAAATTGATGAACTCGTAAAAGTCCGATTTAGACGGTTTCGTAAAAAGTTCAAATTCAAGGCGTGCAAATTTCGTAATCATGAGGCGTACTTGTCGTACGTTGAATGATTGCGAAATGCAGCACAACGCAGAAGTTGGACTTTTTACGAGACCGTCAAAATTAAACAAATCTCTTTACATGGCTGAGTATTTGCAATACATAATAATTGGCCGTTACCGGATCGGCATTTAAAAAAGAGTATCCGAACATAACACCTTTCCGGCATTGTTCCGTCAAGTTACTCAGCGGAACCCCGTGATGATGTCGCTTAGCGCCCAAAGGAGGAAAAGTGATGAATGCTGATTTACCTGTTTCCTTAAACGCAGTGGACCGTGTTGAAATTCTAACCCTTATAGACAATTATATTGATCTGTTGCTGCCGCCTTCGGAAATAATCGGCCGTCCTCCGCTGGCAAAGGAGGGCAATATTCTGGAGGATACGCTTCTGGCGGAACATGGCCTGTCCCTTTTGATTACCGTAACTCAAGGAGAAACCAAACATACCGTGCTTTTCGATACGGGTTACACCAAGGTGGGCGTACTCCATAATATCGAACAACTGGGGATAAATGTTGAGGAGATAGAATCCATCGTCATCAGCCACGGTCACATGGACCACACCGGCTCTCTTTACGGCATTCTTAATAAAATACCCGGAACAATTCCCCTGGTGGTTCATCCCGGTGCATTTGAGTTTCCTCGCTATACCCGAACCCCGGATGGGAGCACTCGCCTTTTTCCCCGAACCCTGGTTAGAGATGAACTTGAACAGAAAAATGTTGAAATCGTGGAAAGCAAAACACCGACCCTGATCGCCGATGATATGATGATGGTAACCGGAGAGGTGGAGAGAACAACGGAATTTGAAAAAGGAATGCCCAATGCGCTTAAAGAAAAAGACGGAGAATTGGTGTTTGATCCCTTTGTCGATGATCAATCCATTGTTGTTAAACTCAACGGAAAGGGCCTGGTCGTGATCTCCGGATGCGCCCATGCAGGAATTATAAATACCATCATGTTTGCACAGAAAACAACCGGGGAAAAGAAGATTCAGGCAGTACTGGGAGGGTTCCATCTTTCCGGACTGTTTTTTGAAAAAATTCATGACAAGACCATCGCAGAATTTAAAAAATTGAATCCTGAAGTTTTAATTCCCATGCATTGTACCGGGTGGAAAGCGATTCAGCGATTACAAAAAGAGTTTCCGTCAAGTTTTGCGCTCAACAGTGTCGGATCCAAGGTAACGCTTTCGTGATTCAGCATCCCTTTTTACGGATGTTAATATAGAATTCTCAAGCCCTTGAAATTCGTATGTTTTCCCATAGAATTTCAGCTTTGGGCCTTGACAGATCCATGTTAAAGAATCATTGGAAATGTTTACCATGAAAAAATTACCGAAAACTCATCAAAACTTTTTTTTATCGTTTACCAGGTCTGTTTGCATCATCTTATGCCTTTGGTTCCTTGCGTCCCAGAACAACACGAGTTCCGCCTCAACCATTAAAATTGGCGAAATCAACCCTCTTTCGGGCGGTTTGGCAAAAAATGGCATTGAGATCCATCAAGGAATCAAGGTTGCTGTGGCCGAAACCAACGAAGCCGGAGGTATCGGCGGCAAGCAACTTCAGCTTATCTCACGAGATGATCAAAGCCGGCCGGATGTAGCCATTTCCAGGGCTGAAGAATTATGCTCCTGGGAAAAGGTGATCGCGCTTACCGGCGGTTATGTCGATTCGCTGGTAGGGCCTATCGCCGCAGTGGCTAAAAAACACCGGATTCCCTATGTGGCCAGTGCCAGTTTGCAAAAAGAGCTGGCACAGCATAAAAATGATTACTTTTTCAGGGTTTCCTGCCTTCAGGGTTTTGTTGAACCCCTCTGCGGAATCCTGGCCCAACGGTTTAAGCCCCGACATCTGGCCATTTTACACGCCGCCACACCCGGTTCTGTAGAACTGGCCCGTGACCTTGAACAGTGTGTCAAAACTCACGGCCTCAATGTTGAACTGATTGAAAAATTCCGTCCGGGCACACCTGATTTCACACCGCTGATCGCAAAACTGGCCCACATGAATATTGACGTCGTCGTTTCGGGCGGCTTTACGCCGGACCATATTCTTTTCGTGCGCCAGCTGAAAGAAAACAGAATATCACCCAAGGCATATATCGGCCCATTCGGCATTGCATATGAAAGCTTTATAAAAACGATGGGTAAAGATGCCAATTACCTCTACAGTACCTGTGCCTGGAATCCGGGAATTACCGAACCCGGTACGGAAGCGGCCTCTAAAGCCTTTATTCAAAGATTTAGACGCATGTTCAACTACCGGCCAAACACCACCAACATGCACGGGTATACTTCTGCCCGAGCTCTGATTGCGGCCATGCAGGCGGTTTTGGATAACGGACTCCCTTTTACCGGTGATAATATTCGAACGGCATTGACAAAGCTTGACCTGACTCTGCCCATGGAACATCTTGCTTTTGACAAAACCGGAGATCCCCTCCATTACAGCCACACGGTTGTCCAAATTCAGAAAGAAAAACTCGTGGTTGTCTATCCATCCGATCGAGCCGCCGAACCGGCGATTTATCCAATGCCTCCATGGGATCAAAGATAAGTTATGTGGACGACGGTTCTGGTTTCCGGCATATCTGTGGGTTCCTTCTATGTCCTGATAGCGCTTGGTTTTGCACTGATATTTGGAGTCACTCGCAACTTTAATCTGGCTCATGGCGAACTGGTAGTATTAGCGGGCTATATGGCCTATTGGCTCTGGGACGGTTATGGATTATCCTTTGTATTAACATTTCCGGTCGCCATTCTGCTAATGCTTTTGATATGTTTGGGGCTCAAAGTTCTATTTGCCCGGCTCAGTGAACCACTGGAGTTAAATTCCATTGTCCTCAGTTTCGGAATGGCCATTGTATTGCAGAACAGCATGCTTTTTTGGTTTTCCGGTAATTATAGACTCATCCGAATCTCATTCCTGAATGAGAGTTTCCAATTCCATGGCGTTTATATGAGTTATGGCCAGCTTACTCTGCTTCTATTGTCCCTGATCGTGATCTTTTTGCTTTACCTGCTTATGTACCGAACATATCTGGGAAAAGCGCTGAGAGCCACGATCCAGGATAAGGAAACGGCGGCTCTCTCAGGCATAAACGTGACGATCATGGGAACACTTGCATTTTGTCTCGGCGCCGTGCTTATCGGTCTGGCAGGCCCCCTTTACGGCTGTACACACTATATTTATCCGTCAAGTGGAGGTGAAATCACATTGTTGGCCATTACCATTACAATTTTTGCCGGTGTGGGCCGTCTCAGCGGAATCATCCTGGCCGGCTGGATTCTGGGGCTGGCTGAATCTTTTACCGTAATATTCTGCGGATCCAGCTGGCGTGAGATGGTTACTGCCGTTTTGCTGCTCACCCTGCTGGCGTTCAAGCCCCACGGCATTGTTGGAAACGGAGAATGAATCTATTATTGAAGATATAATGAGTAATTCAATACCAAAATCTCCATACGTCCGAACTAAGGATTCAAAAATATATACCGCGGGGCTTTGGACGGTTTTATTTTTCTTGCTGCTGCTTCCGATTCTGATCCGGCACAATGATTATATTCTGCAGGTCGTTACCCATGCCCTGCTCCTGGCTACCCTGGCACTTGCCTGGAACATTCTGGGCGCAAGCGGTTCGATTTCATTAGGGCACGCCGCTTTTTTCGGTTCCGGCGCCTATGCTTCGGCCCTTTTAAGTCTGAATCTGGGTATATCTCTCTGGATCACCATTCCTTTAGCAGGATTTACGGCTACCGGTTTGGGGTTTATTATGGGCCTGATCTGCATGCGCTTAAGGGGGGCTTATTTTGCCCTGGCAACTCTGGCCTTTATAGAACTTCCCAGAGTTATAACGGATAACTGGGATGAACTGACCCGAGGCTCCCTTGGACTGGTAGGGCTCCCGGAATTTCCCTCCCTGAACCTGGGTCCGTGGCATATGGATTTCGGTTCCAGTATCACGGCCTCTTATTATCTTATGATTATTTATTTTCTGGTATTGCTGGCCCTGGCGGGATTTATATTTCGTTCCAATTTGGGTCTGGCGCTTCAGGCCATCCGTGAAGAGGAAATCGCTTCCCAGGCCGTCGGCATTCACACGGACAGCCTTCGGATGCTCTCTATGCTGCTCAGCGCCTTTTTCACCGGAATCAGCGGCGCCTGTTATGCACATCTGGTCGGATATATCAACCCGGCCCTGGTCTATGGACTTCATTTCTCCGCCATACCCATGATCTTTGCTATTTGCGGGGGCCGGTTCACCATTGTAGGACCCGCTCTGGCCGCACTAATTATTTATCCCCTGGATCAATTCATTTTCCACCCTCTGATCCCGGCGGGCCATGAGTTCTTGTATGGGGCGGTGCTCATCTTTTCTGTACTATTCATGCCGGCGGGGTTATGGGGAAGCATACATAGAACAACCAATTAAACCATTCGTGCTGAACAACCCGTTTTGCAAAGGTCTCTGAGCCTATCAGGGCAAACGAATTTGAATCCCAATACAGCGCCACGAGGGCATGTATCTCTTTCCAACCGACTAAGCTTGATGAACTCGTAAAAAGTTCGATTTAGACGGTTTCGTAAAAACTTCAAATTCAAGGCGTGCAAATTTTGTAATCATGAGGCGTACTTTTCGTACGTTG
>CAZIIV010000143.1:0-7469 GCA_964539365.1 uncultured Desulfobacteraceae bacterium
TCAAAAGTTCTTTTAATCGCAACCTCTTTGTGACATCGGAATGGAATGATGGAATATTGGAACAATGATTTAAAGAAGATGAAATTTCTCTATTTAATTCCCTTAAAGAGGAATTTTACAATAATCTAACTTTTCATTTTCTCTCTGAGCCGTATACTCTCCGAGCCGGAGGCCAATTGTGAGCGAAGCGAACTGACTTGTATATTCTTTGTGTCTTAGTGTCTTTGTGGCAAATATTTTTGGTTCCGGCTTATCCGGATTAGATGGTATCTTTTACCAGCATGGTCGCGGGGTCAAGAAACAATGCCGGCCGGTCGGAATCGGGCGGTCCCCCCTTTAACGTCATCACATGGATTTTTTTGCCTTCGTGCCGGAGCTGGATCACAATGTCAAACAGGTCGGAGACATCCAACAGCGAAGGGGGCATGCCTTCAGGGTCGTGTGTTTCATGACGATGAGTTTTCACGGAAAACCACACATGCACCGAATGATTTTGCGCAAGTTTCTTAAATTCGGCAAGAGATGTTCTTACGCCGTCGTTAAATTGGAATCCGTCGATCAGAACCACCTGGGGTGAAAAAATATTCTGTTCCTTAAGGTCGGTCAGCCGTTCCTCAAGTTTGGGCACACTAAATCCCTCAACCTTGAACGTCATAATGAACCGATACGGCAATAGGTCTTCCCATAACTTGTTTTTCTTTTTGGCTTCGAATGATTGGGTAAGATTTCGGAAGACCTCTTTGTACCACAGACTGATTTTATTGACCGGGTCGTCAAGGCTGATATGAAGAACATATTTACTTTTTATAAGTGTATGTAAGGCCAGCTGAACCAGCAGGGCAGTTTTGCCGACTCCCGCACGTGCAAGAACGGCTCCGAAACCTCCTTCAGGAAGGATATCTTCGGTTTCATCTCCGATGAACCTTAACGGGTTTTGGAGGATAAACTCCTTTTTAATCATAATGATTTTCCTTTCTTTTCTGTTTCCGCTTTTTTGATCAGCTCTTCGGCAATAGATTTGGGCACCTGTTTATAAGAACCCAGTTCCATGGTAAACTGGGCTTTGCCTTGTGTAGATGATCTTAAGACAGTTGAAAAGCCAAACATTTCGGCAAGGGGTACCTGGGCTTCAACAACGCACTGAGGGCCTTCATCCTGAGCACCGACAATGATTCCACGGCGCTGGTTTAACAGTCCCATAACCGCACCCTGGAACTCGGATGGTGTTTCCACGACCACTTTCATGACGGGTTCATGAATCACCGGCCCGGCCTTGAAATACCCTTCACGAAAGGCTCCCCGGGCCGCTGCCATGAACGCAATATCAGATGAATCCACCGAATGTGAGGCCCCATCATTGATGACCACTTTAATGCCGGTAACGGGAAGTTCCATTTTCGGCCCTTTTTTCATGCATTGTTTGAAGCCCTTTTCGCATGAAGCGATAAATTGGGTGGGAATACTGCCCCCCACAATTTTATTCTCAAACACCAATTCGGTTCCGCTGACCGGTTCCATATACCCGGCCATGCGACCGTATTGTCCGGCGCCTCCGGTTTGTTTTTTATGAGTATAGTCGAATTCACCCTTTCGGGTTATGGTTTCCCGGTAAGCCACCCTCGGTTGACCGGTGGCAACCTCGGCGGTATATTCACGGCGCATTCGCTCCACATAGACCTCAAGGTGAAGCTCGCCCATTCCTTCGATAATGGTCTCTTTGGTTTCATCGTCAACATAGGTTCTGAACGTGGGGTCTTCTTTGCTGAACCGGTTCAGGGCCTTGGACATATTTATCTGGGATGTGTTGCTTTTGGGAACAATGGCAAGAGAAATAACGGGCTCGGGCACAAACATGGATGTCATTGACAGTTTGAGGCCGCGACTTACAAATGTATCTCCGGAAGCACAGTCAATTCCGAAAAGGGCGCCGATATATCCCGCCGGAATAGTTTCAATGTCTTCCATCTGGTCTGCGTGCATACGGACCACCCTGCCGACCTTGATTTTTTTCCCGTTTCGGGCATTGACGATGGTATCGCCTTTGGAAAGAGACCCCTGATATACCCGGATATAAGTGAGTTGACCATATTGTCCCTCTTCGAGCTTGAAGGCCAGGGCAACCAGGGGTTTGTCCGTCTCAGCGGACAGGGTAACCGGCGTCTCGCCATCATCCATGTCAAGAGCTTCATTTTTTACATCATAAGGACAGGGGAGCAGTTTGGTGACAGCGTCAAGGAGGGGCTGAACCCCTTTATTTTTATAGGCGGATCCCATACAGACCGGTGTCAGCCGGCGGGTCAGGGTTCCCGTTCGCACTGCCGAGAGGACCATGTCCCGGGTAATCTCCCGTTCTTCAAGAACTGCTTCCGTGAGTTGGTCCGAAAATATGGAGGCCGCATCGATCAGGTCTTCCCTTCGATGTATGGCTTCCTCAAGAAGATCCTGCGGGATATTTTCAATTCGAACATTTTCTCCGTTCGCACCGTCAAAATACACGGCTTTCATGGATACAATATCCACCACTCCTTCCAGATTCGCCTCAAGCCCGATGGGAATCTGAAGGGTTACCGCATTGTGCCCCAGTTTTTGTTTGAGCTGATCAATGACCCGGAAGGGATTGGCGCCGCTCCGGTCACATTTGTTGATAAAGGCGATACAGGGCACGTTGTAGCGTTTCATCTGCTGGTCAACCGTAATGGATTGGGACTGAACACCGCCCACAGCGCACAGAACCAGTATGGCGCCGTCCAGAACCCGTAAAGACCGCTCCACTTCCATGGTAAAGTCAACGTGTCCGGGGGTGTCGATAATATTGATTTCGTGGCCAAGCCATTCACAATAGGTTGCGGCTGAAGCAATCGTAATGCCCCGTTCTTTTTCGAGGTCCATGGAATCCATGGTTGCGCCGACGCCGTCTTTGCCTTTTACATCATGCATGGCATGTATTCTTTTCGTGAAAAAGAGGACTCTTTCGGTGAGTGTGGTTTTTCCGGAGTCAATATGTGCGCTGATTCCTATATTTCTGACCTTGTTAATAGCGTGTTTCATCTTATGGGTACTTTTCTGTTTTTATTAAATTAAAAACCCCCCTAATTTTAAAGAGCTATGGCAGATGGGGGGCTTGGATCAATGCTTTTTCATATGAACACGGTGCAAGATAATTGCATAACCGTGTTTGTCAAGGGACTCTTATTCAGAATTCAGGGTAAACGCCTTTGAATCTCAATACAGAGGGAACGCTCCACGACGGCTTGTATCTCTTTCCAATTATGTTTATGATGTTACCCTAATGGATAGATACTGGATGCTTGATACTGGATACTGGATATTCAGGATAGCTCCAATAGTGACTTCAAAAAACACCAGCATCCAGATGCCGGAATCCAGGATCAGTTAACGCTGGCAACGGTTTTCATCTTGGTGACCTGGGTGAATCGAAATATTTTATAACCATCCGGTTTAGAATGCATATTAAACAGATTCCGAAAACAAGCATAGATCCGATTGCAGGTACAAGCCCTGTCTTCAGTGCAATCCAAGCAAGTCCCACCAGCGGCGACAGCGCCAAGCGAACCATGGCGCGCAGGCCGGCATGTCGGGAGATGAAATCGGCGGCCGCCGGTGAGTGGGCGTAATAAAAATTTACCAAGGCTTTGCCAAGGCTGTTGGTGAGCAGAAAACGGTCGCGCATTTCACGCAAAATTTTGACCTGTGGCGCCATGGGGGAGCCGTAAGCCGCCGTGGCGATAAAGCAGCCACCGCCTCCACCACCACCGCCACTGGTGGTAATTACGCTGCAGCTGTTCACACTTAATCTTCCATGGCCATAAATGTTGTCTTTTCCACTCGTTCCCATATCTATGGCCGAAGCGGTAAGACATCCCCATAACTGCGATACCGAATAGGTTGGATATTTCTCCAGAATCAATGCCGCGGCACCGGAAACATGGGGGGTAGCTGCGCTGGTGCCGAAAAAAAAGCCGAACGTATAATTTGAGATCCCGTCCGGCCCGCAGATATCCGGCTTGATTCTGCCGTCGTTGGTGGGACCTCTGGAACTGGAGGTTTCCTGGGGACCTGTTGTCCAGTCAAGATAGTCAACAGCACCCACCGCCATCGCTCCGCCGGCATCTGCCGGGTTTGCAAGGCTGCTTGATAGTTCTGCCGGGTTTAGCTCGTGGTTTAGACTATATAGTTCCAGTTTGTGATTTAAGGTAGCGCTATATTGATAGATTGAAATATAGTAGAAACCGCCTGACGGTACGGTATAAGAAATCATTTCTGTGGGTTCTTGGCTACCCGTTTGGCGAGTATTACTTACTGCAACGGCATTATGGGAGCCATTTAAAAGATACAAATCATAGTCTTGATCTGTGGAGGACCAATCATTCCAAGTCAAATAGACTTCGATGGTTTGACCGTCACTGGCGGTTATGTTTATGGTTTCGTCAGTGTCGGAAACATTGTGCCATCCATTACTATCAGAGTCTGTGAACCTGGCCTCGTAGTGCCGGGTTGCCTGGTTGCCGGCGGCATTCACCCACAGGATCCCATGATTATAGGCATGGTTTGCCGTACACACCGGGTTGCTGTTAAAACATTTCCCGTCATAAAAATTAGTGTTAAACACGACCAAAGAGTGATTAATGATATCGATTCCATGATCGACAGCGTAATCTTCAGCATCCCACAAATCCAATGTATCGGCGACTTTTATCAAATAAAGAGTTGCCCCCGGAGCCATATCGTAAACAATCTCGGCGACAGCGGTTCCGTGTTCTTCTGTTTCCGAAGAAAAACCGGCTGACACACAGCTTGCCCCGGTACAATCTATCCTTACAACATTACTCGGAAGTTCGTGCTTGTTTATCGCAGCATTTAACAGAGCAAAGCCCACATCTATCACCGCTACCCTTGCACCGGAACCGGTATATTCATAGGAGGAGGCCGATGTCAGGTCTACTCCTTCACTTTCAACGTCCGCCGGTATGAGCCTGTCCGGCAGCTTCATAAATGAAACCCCTTTGACCGTGTCGGCAATGGCTGTCAACATAGGGATCGGCACCCTGATTTTTGATACAGGCCCGGCGCGTTTAATGATCTTGCCCCCCATGCCCTGAAGTGACATCTCATCCACGGTTGTCCAGGGTTCACTGATCAGAAACACCGTGATCTTATCGGGATCTTTTATTGTAATATTTCTGCTTTTTGCAAACTCCCGGCCGGCCATGAAACCTTTTTTATATTCTGTCTCAAGTTTTTTGAGACAACTGGTCATTTTTGGGTGAACATTTTCTTTTGCCGGGGTCATATCCGAGTTCTTGGCAAAGACAATAGTGCCTAAGGAAAAATTAAACGCCAGAATTGTACTCAATACGATCAAAAATTTTTCAGGTATATTTTTATTCTTATCCTCATTCATTCAACAATCCCATTACGCGATACAACGTTGCTTTTGCAATTTTAAATGCATATAATGCCGTGTAATAATTGGTCATGGTTCTAGAGAGCAGGGTTTGTGCATCCAGCACATCGGTGGATGTGGCCACCTGTTGTTTATATCGTTCTTGATTAATCCTGAAATTTTCCTTTGCCTGTTCAATGGCCTTTTCAACAGTGATGATGGCCCGTTCCGCTTCTTGTGTTCTTAAATAAGCTGTTTTTACCTCTTGCTGTATATTATCAAGAATTTGGTCTTTTTGAAACTGTGCCTGGGACAAACGGGATCTTTTTTCATTGGTTCCATAATAGGTTCTGCCCCATTCGAAGAAATTCCATTTTGCCACGGCCAAAATATTCCACCCCCTTGGATCAAATATCCCTTCACCGCCATCCACATCCCAGTCGGTTCCTTCTCTGAAATAATTGCCTTCAAGATTAATCGTGGGGAAATAATCTTTCTTTGCGAGTTGGAGTTCCTTTTCCGCTATTTCAACTTCTAAATCGGCTATTTTGATTTCCAAACGATTTTTCTCCGCCTGGGCGAGACAGTATTCAAGATCTTTTTTAAAAGAAGAATAATCGAGAATGTCTGCTATTGCAACCGGGGTGTTAATGGGTCTTCGGAGCAGGGTATTAAAATCCGACTCGGCATTTTCCATGGTGTTCTTAGCCACAATGAGTTCCTGTTTTGCGTTGGCCAATTCAACCTGTGCCTGCAACAGGTCATTTAACGGAGACATGCCCACCTGATAAAAATTTTCGGCCACATTTCTTTGGGCATCGATCTGGATAACGGTTTCTTCCGCAATGTTACGCAGCTTCCGTGTCTTCAGCAGCGTAAAATAGACAGTTTTCGCCTGCAAGATAATATCCTGACGCATAAGTTTTTCTTTAATTTCCGAAGCATTAAAACCGAGCTTTGCGATATCGTATTGTCTGAGTATGGAAAACCCGGCAAATATGGGTTGGGTGACGGAGGAAACAAATGAGTATTCATCATCCGCTGTGGTTGCAAAGCCTCCGATACTCGTCCCCTCGTCCATTTTATTGTACTGATATTTTGCGCTGAATGTGGGCAAAAAATTGGTGAAGCGGGCTTTTTTTATGGCCAGGGCTGCTGCGGTTTCTTCTTGGGATGATTTGAGATCGAGATTGACCTTGATTGCGCTGTTGATGGTCTGTTTAAGGGTAAAAACCTCCGGAGATTTCTGTGCTCCGGAAAACGCCGGACAAACCCAAAGAAAAACCATAATTATAAAAAAGAATCGCGTGAGTGAAAAAAAATGTTTCATAGTTTTAAACCAAACCTCCAGATAATGATTAATAAGCCTTTTCGTGACAACCCGGTACCGCTAATAGGCTTTAAGCGAGTCAGAGAACCCACTCGGGCAGGCAGACTTTTTTTGCGCTTAAAGATAACTTGTTATCGAATAAGAATTTTAAAATCAACAGTTTCTTGAATATCCGTTGTTCGAATAAGTTGTGAAAGAAAATGAAACAAAAAAATCAATGGGATAAATTTGTTAGCAATGGTTGTTCAGGGTTCCATTACGCATAATCCCCTTTCTGTACCGTTTTGTTAGAGGGCGTCTCCGGAGAAGCACATAGGTTGCGCCGGTACCGCCGTCACAGGATCTTGCACTTGAAAAGGCGATGACCCACTTCCGCCAGGGTCCTAGAGTAAGCCATTGGACAACCCTGGTTTTTAACATCGAGTATATTTTTGTCAGGATCGGAAAGCCCGTATTGGCTGTTGCGGGTTTTCAATACCTGCTTTTTTGCATGGACCACAGGAGGGGGCGCGGAATGTAATGATTTTTTCTCGAGCAGTACTTTGAGTTCTTTAAACGGTCTGAAAGCTCCTGATGACTTGAAGGTTTTCATATAGTCGCTCCAAATTTGACAGTCTCGTAAAAAGTCCAACTTCTGCGTTGTGCTGCATTTCGCAATCATTCAACGTACGATAAGTACTCCTCATGATTACAAAATTTGCACGCCTTGAATTTGAACTTTTTACGAAACCGTCT
>CAZIIV010000144.1:0-7451 GCA_964539365.1 uncultured Desulfobacteraceae bacterium
CCTCTGTGCTCTGTCTTCTGACCTCTGATCTCTGTCTTCCGTCCTCTGTCCTCTGACCTCTCTCCCCTGACACCTGACACCTGAAACCTGAAACCTGTCCTCTCTCCTCTGACCTCTGACTTCTGCTCTCTGTCCCGGGCATGGACGGACACGGTATTTTTCCACCCACCCTCAGCGTTATCTCATGGTCTGATTTTTCTTCTGTAATTTCAGTGATACCCGGGCCGTATGCATGAATTCCGTAGAGGTTCTCAAGATCCACCCACACCCTTTCCGCAATCAGCGTTCCCAGAAATTTCAGTACGCACACATCGTCGTCTTCACCACGAAAGCATGCAGAACCTGCCAGATGAGGCTTTTGATCGAGAATCCGGTTTATCATCCCGGTGCAGGACGCATGAGGACCCATTTCAAGAAAAATCCGCACACCGTCCTGATAGGCCTGCTCTATCAATGTGGTGAAGTTAAAACCGGAAATGGCTTGATCCAGAATTGAAGTTGCAGCGCTTTCATCGGTGGGTGTATAGGAGCAAGCATGTGCACAACTGTAAAACCGGACGTCTTTTGGAGGATTACAGGGAAACAGGTGAAGTTCTCTGTAGGCATCTGCAACCGGAACCGCGGCATCACAGTGAACCGTTACAACCCCTTCGAGAAAGACGGCCTCACAGCCAAGTTCCTCGATAGTGCTCTTTACCTGCTTTTGTCTGCCTCCGATCACACATTGATCAGGGGTATTAACGATCAACAGTTTTGTAAAAGGCCGTTTGTTGATAACTGTGCGGACGATATCCGCCGGGCGATTCACAACCGCAACGCACCAGTTTATATCTTCATCCATGGGAATTCCCCATGCGTTATGAGCCGCAATGCAAGGTCCGGCGAGTTGACTGGTAAACAAGTCAGTGGCAAGCATTCGTTTTAACATGTCGTCCCGGTTCGGCCAAGCCCCCATGGCGAAAAGTGCTGCGGATTCTCCAAGGCTGTATCCGATGGCCGCATGGGGGGATATACCGAAACTTTTTATAAGATTGGCCATAACCCCGCCGTGAACCACTTGACCAAAGATCGTATGCAACGGATTCGAAATAATGGTGTCATGAGCCGCTTTTTCCCAGCCCGGTTCCCATGAGGTTCTCCACGGCACATAACAATGCGGGATAAGCTGCCGCTTTAATTGAGGGGTCACTGCATCCATTTCGCGAAGAATTTCCGGCCACAGCACGCCCACGCCTCTGCCCATTCCAACATAATGGTTCCCCGACCCGGGAAAGACAAAGGCGACCTCACCGGTCATACCCAAAGGATCGGGAGAATAACAGACCCCCCCCGAACCGTTCATACGTCTGGCTGTATCAGACTCAATCGCCTGTTGAGCCTCACGGATATATTTTTCCAGTTCAAAGATATTGTCTGCAACCAGGGATACGGCAAATTTTTTATTTTTATCCAACCGGTTCCTAAGATACCAGGACCGGGCCACCTCTTCGATCTTTCGATCCGGTTTCAACTCTTTTTCTGACAACGAAGCGGCAGGGAATAGCCGGTTGGATGAATCTTTAATATGAAGATCAAGGGCGTCAAGACCTTTGATCAAACTGTTTTTACTGTCTCCTTCAACCACAAAAAGTCCCGGCGCCAGAGAACCAAGGGGTCTTTTTCTTTCCTGTGCTATTTTTTCAGGTATCCGGTCAACGGATTCATATTCAACGCTCTCGAGCATGACATGCATGCAGTTGCCGTCTGTTGTCATGGCACCGGTGCATGCCCTGCGTGGACCTTCTTTTCGGTCTCTGAGCCAGTATTGCGGAAAAGCGGGCATATGAAATGCGCGGGTTTGCCAGGATGGATCGCCGGGTTTGATAAAGTTGGTTAAGGGGGGAATGATCTCCTGGTACAGACACAGACTGGTCTTAACCAATGATGCCAATCCGGAGACAGCTCCGGTATGCCCGATGTTCGGTTTTACGGATCCGAGGGCACACGGTTCTTGACGGCCTGCAAAAAACTCGTTAAGCGCTTCAGACTCGACTTGATCTTCCAAAGGATTGCCGCTGCCGTGAGTTTCAAAAAAATTTATCAAAGACGCTGAAACGCCGGCATCCTCAACGCATCGTTTCAGGGAGAGAAGATAAGCGTTTTTCGACGGCCTGTGGATGGTAACACCCCCCCGCCCGGCTTTTCCGATTCCCTTGATAACACAATATATCCTGTCACCGTCCGCTATTGCCCGGTCAAGCCTTTTGAGTACCAGCGCCGCAGCGCCTTCGCCGGGAAGCGTTCCATCCGCGGACCGGTCAAAGGGACTGATTTTATGACTTCGGGTAAACGGTCTTATCTGATGGGATGTGATCACACTGCGAACATCACCGCAAAGGTCTACCGCTCCCACAAGAACGGCATTGGTTTCTTTTTGCTGCAGGGATCGCACCCCGATTTCAAGGGCCTTTAGACCGGAAGCCGCTTCATTGGATACCACATAGCTCGGACCTCCGAAACGAAATTCTCTGGCGATCCTGCTGGCGACAACTCCGCCAAGGGCGCCCAGGGTTCGGGTGGCGGTAAGGGGCGGTCGAAATGCATCCCGTAACGATTCCAGCCACTTGTCGGTTTCTTTGTCATCATTAAGAGTTAATCCCGCACGGTTTGCTTTTTTCCATTTGCGAACTAAATTTTTCAGGTGCCAGCGGAGATGAAAATCCGTGGCTTCAAAGTCAAATTCGATGCCGATGTACGCCCCCATGTCCGTTCGTTCTTGCCTCAGGGGAAGGCCTGCATCTTTCATGGCGTCGGCCGAAACTTTGAGCATTAATAGATGCTGAAGGAGGATATCCGGAATTTCATTTGGAGGTATTCGATACTCTCTGAGATTAAGAGAGAGTTCATTCATGTATCCCCCCCAGGCGCCCTGCCCGTCAAGAATGCCGTCGGCAATCGTGTCACACCCGTTCCACCGGTCTTCAGGCCTTTTTGTGATGATGGATTCTCCTCTGAAAACGGTTTCCTGAAACCCTTTCAAAGATGTTAAGGGGCCGAAAGCACATGCCATGCCGATAATAGCTACAGGGGAATTTGTAATTGACGATTGACTATTGCCGACTGATGAGTGCTGATTGATTGATAATTGATAATTGGGGGGTGAAGCGTGATACTTGACAATTTTTAATCGGCAATTTTCAATTTCGGGATCCCATTCTTCAAAAAGCAGGTGGCTGTTTATGCCTCCGAATCCGAACGCACTGACCGCAGCGCGCCGGGGCGTGTCTTTATCCTTTCTCACCCATGGTTCCGCCTGGGTCTGTACTCGAAACGCACTGTTATGAAGGGGACTTTTTGCCGGAGGCTTATTGAAATTAAGCGATGGCGGCAAGGTTTTGTTTTTTAATGCCAAAAGGGTTTTGATCATCCCGGCGGCGCCTGCTCCGGTCAATAAATGGCCGATCATGGATTTGACGGAGCCGATGGCGCATTGTTGATTTGTCCGGCCGGATTCGCCCCAGAGCGTTCTCAAACTTTCAAGTTCCACGGCATCTCCCACCGGTGTACCCGCCCCATGGCATTCAATAAGATCGACATCCTGAGGAGACCAGCCCGCGTCGGCATAAGCACTGCGCATGGCACGAACCTGGCCTTTACTGTCCGGAGCCAGAAGATTGCCCCGCATGTCATTGGAAAGCCCGATACCTTTTATTATCGCATAAATATGGTCTTGATCCCGCAGGGCGTCATCCAGCCTTTTTAAAACCAGCATACCCACGCCTTCTCCCACCACCAGACCGTCCGCACTTTGGTCAAACGGGGCACAACGGCCTGAAGGCGATAACGCCCGAAGCTGACTGAAACCGACCTGGGTGTAAAGAGATTCCGGTCTTGAAACGCCTCCTGCCAGCATGGCGTCCGCCCGAAAAGAACATAATTCATCACACGCAAATTTAACCGCATACAGGGATGAGGCACAGGCGGCATCCAGAGTATGACTTCCGCCTCCCAGCCCGAGTGCTTGGGCAAGTATGGCTCCGGGCAGACTGGTTACCCGGCCGGCCAGGCATTCCTCCCTGGAAAATCGTACCTGCTTATCCGAAACAATTTGTCCAAAAAGTTTTTCTTCAAAGCATGTTCCCAGTATCTTTCTCGTGATCGAAGAGGAAGCGTCCGTGGGCAATGCAATCGCAGCGAGAACGGTCCCGATATTGTTTTTATCAATGGATGAGGTCACGCAGCTTGCCAACGCTTCCCGGCCGGTACTCAGCACCATTTGATGCAACGGATCCAGTTCTTTTAACAGTTCCTCGTCAAGATCAATACCTTTGGGATCGAATTTGAAATCATGGATAAGACAGGATCGCTTTGAAAAAGCTTTGTCCGGCATGGGATCGGAATGATACATAAAATCAGGTTCAACGATCCATCTGTCCGGAGGCACCTCAACCGTTGCATCAACCTTGTTCACGATGTTCTGCCAGAACGTATTCAGATCCGGAGCCCCGGGGAACAGACACGCCATTCCCACGACAGCGATGGGTGTTCTTTCTTTCATAATCGAAGCTTGTAACGCACTAACGAGAGATGAGCCCTGAAAAATAACCCATAACGGAAGCTACAATGTCTAAAAACTTGTCGAACCAGTCTCTTCTGTATACCTGACCGGTCAGAATGGAATTATTTGTATCAGATACGGTTTCCACCGGCTCCTTTTCTTGTACCGGCTGCTTTTCTTGTCTTTTATCAGAATCTTTTGCTGCAGGAGCAGAATCATGTCTCGGGGGTTCCGTGCGTGATTCATCGTCGGTTATACCAATGAAATTCTCCTGTTCTTTTTCCTCATGATCTTCCGGAAGATCAATTTGAATCGATTGCTCATAAGCGGAATACCATTTGTCGAAAAATTCCTTTTGGAACGTTGACCTGACGTCGGGTTTCAGGTTGTCAAGGTTCCAAAGCATGTTTTTGAACTTATGGGTGTTTGAAATAGAGATCCGGAAGATATGGTCGGCCATCTCTTGATACATGGGTTGCAATTCATTTAAGGATAAATTTTTTATATTTCGCTCATCGGAACATTCCGTTATGATTCGGTGCACATTTTGTAAACAGATCTGTTCATCAATCATTTTGCTTTAGCTTCCTCCTTTTAGATATTGTAATTTTCTCCAGAGGTGATCCTCATCCGACCATTCTCGAAGTTTTCCGGTCTTCGTACAATAGTTATAAAAAAAACACAATAAAATGTATAGCCTCGTAATAAGCCTCCGGGGGTTTGAATCAACGGCCTTGAGTTACCCCCTTCTCATATAAAGCAACCCCCCATAGAATTTAGCGAAAAAGATGGATAACCAACTTCCTCCTTGCATTTTTCATACCTATGATTATAGTCTATAATTATGGAAGAACATAACGAAAAAATACCGAATCCAAAGGAAATTGAAAAAGAAATCGGCGATTTTCTTTCCAAGAAATTCGGCGGTAGTGTTAAAATGGTATCTCCGCTGGCAGTACCCCACGAAATGACTTCCGAAAATGCGGAAAAGCCTGCCCGTAAAAAAAAGAAAATTAATTTCGACCTAAAACCCGAAGAGCTCATCTCTTATCTTGATCAGTATATCGTAAAACAGGATAATGCCAAAGCAATTCTCGCTACAAAAATATGTACGCATTTCAACCGGATCAAACGTGCCGAAAGCTCTTCTGATGATATCAAGGAGATGGTCGGCCACATTAAGAACAACATACTCATGTTCGGTCCCACCGGAGTTGGAAAAACATATATCATTAAACTGATTGCGAAAAAAATCAATGTTCCTTTTGTAAAGGGTGATGCAACCAAATTCAGCGAAACCGGTTATGTGGGCGGTGATGTGGAAGATCTTGTCCGGGATCTGGTGCGAGAAACTGACGGTGATATTGAGTTGGCTCAATACGGCATCATCTATATCGATGAAATTGATAAAATTGCATCAAGCCGCAACATTATTGGTGCGGATGTATCACGATCAGGGGTTCAGCGGGCGCTTTTAAAACCCATGGAAGAAACCGAAGTTGATTTAAAGGTACCCCATGATCCGATTTCAATGATTCAGGAAATCGAACGGTTTCGCAAAACCGGCAAACGGGACAAACGTTCGGTCAACACCGGTAATATACTGTTTATTATGAGCGGCGCCTTTGGTGACCTGGCCCGGATTGTTAAAAAACGAATTGCTCATCAGGAAATCGGGTTCGGAGCAAAGATTAAAGATTATCAGGATGATACGGACATTCTCCAACAGGCAAAGGCCGAAGATCTGATAGAGTTCGGATTTGAAAGCGAATTTGTCGGTCGTCTGCCGGTAAGGGCCGTTTTTGAAAGGTTGACTCAAGAGGATCTTTTCGAGATCCTTAAAAATCCCAGCAACCCCGTGATTCTCGGTAAAAAACTCGATTTTGCGGCATATGATATTGACGTGAAATTTGAAGACGATGCCCTTCGTATTCTCGCAGAAAAAGCATACAAAGAAAATACCGGCGCAAGAGGCTTGGTGAGTGCCGTGGAAAGAGCTCTCCTTTTGTTTGAAAAAAAATTGCCCTCATGCCATATTCGAAAATTTCCGGTAACGGTTTCCGTAATTCAAGATCCCGAGAAGTCTCTTGAAAACATAATGCGCTTATCCAACCGCAGCCAATTGGAAGAAACATTTGAAAAGCTCACTCGTGAAGAAACAGAGTTTACTATAAGCTACTTGAACACCAACAAAAAAAATCTGTCGGAAAAATACGGTCTGACGTTAACCCCTTCTCGCATCCAAGTGGTCGCCTCTTATTACTCCAGTCATATTATGGATATTGAAAAGACGATCAGCAAAATCAAATCATTTTATGATGACATTAAAAAAACAGAATTGTTATTTTTTAAAAATAACGACATTAACATTGTCCTGGAAGATGATGCCGTGGATTTTATTATCGAACAGTTTGAAAAAAACGATATTAATGTTGAAGATTATTATGAACAACTCACAGACGATTTTAAACATGGTCTGAATTTAATTCGGGAAAAAACCGGAAAAAACCGTTTTTTTATCACAAAAAGCGCTCTTTTTAATCCTGAAACGTTTATCAGCAAACTCATTAAAGATGAACTGAGTCATGGACTGCTGCCCGATTCTCGAAACCCGAACGTTGAACCTTTAGCCCGTTAAATTTTTCGAAGAAAAGGAGCGCAGCGGATTTAACCGGGCCTGAACCTTGAACTTAATGTATTTTGCCCTGAGAAACCTGGTCATTTGGGACAGGTCGGAGTTATATTGCCTTGGATTTTGTGTCTAAAATAACAAATTCCAAGCACCCCGCCAAAAAACCGGCGGGCAGGCAAATTACAAATAAACCCGCCTGCCATTGCAAGGCACGAGCGGGCAGGTCTCAAATTCCAAACCGGTTTAACGCGCAGTTTAGGCATATGCACCGTGTAAACGATT
>CAZIIV010000145.1:0-7407 GCA_964539365.1 uncultured Desulfobacteraceae bacterium
TGTGGCGGAAAAATCCAGACATGAGTTTAACAAATAATCTTCACTGGCAGCAAGACTTCTATTCATACCCCTTGTATTTATTGGTGCCCCCGGCAAGGATGGAACTTGCGCAACATGGATTAGGAATAAGAACCTCTGAGTTTTCTAACCTCTTGAAATTTTATAACTTATAGAAACTACAACAATTATATTTTCTATATTTTAGCAGATTTTATACATTTTAGCAAATTTTGGAAACTTTTTCTCACACAGATTCTCACGCAAAAAATTCCTGATGTTCTGAGACAACAATGCTTAAATTTGAATTCACTGCTGCTTGAAACTCAGGATGAATTAAAATAAATAAATGATATCACAACCTATTGACAATCAGGGAATGGCTGTAAGTGGAAAATATACCATGAGTGAACACGGGAATGTAAGATTTGATATTTTTCGGAAGGGTTTTCCTTCTGAGATTGTTAAAGGAACATTTTCTGTGTAAGGTGATATGCTAACCATTACATCTGCAAATGCAAAAGAAATTGAAAGATATAAACGGAAAAAGTGATAGGACAAGAAATCATACAAACCTCAACATATGTAATCCTACTTGGTTGCGGTGAGAATTCAGGTTTTTATACTAAATGCAAACTGGGGTGTCAATCGCGATATTTTCGCAAATTTTAACCCAATCTAATACAATTACATAATTAAGGATATTTACAATTAGATCACAACGAATTACTGTGCTGAGGTAACAACGGAATATCTGAAAAATAAAAAGATATGGAGATGATGATGCATTCGAAGGACTCATTAAATTCAGATGCCATAAAAAACCTGTATTTAAAAAAAAGCCGCTTCACCGAGATGATTATTGAAGAAAACGCTTTGGATCAAAGCGGGTTTGAACGTTGGATTTTTTGTCATGGTATGTTGTTCAATTCCCCGGACAAATGGTGGGGTGATCATGGTCTGCGGGATTATCCCCATGAAGGTATCGATCTATGCCTATACGCAGACCGGTTCAATAGAATAGAACGTATAAATGAAAAAACGCGGATTCCGGTGATACAAGATGGTGTGGTCAAGGCAATGTTTAAAGATTATCTTGGCAAAGCAATAATTGTCGAACATGAACACTCCGGGTGGGATATCGGAAGGTTCATATCGTTTTATGCTCACACAAATCCGCGCTCGGAAATTGAAAATGGCGTAATCCTTAAAGAAGGCGATGTCATTGCCACCCTTGCTGACACCAGCAACTCGAAAGCCAAAATCAAGCCCCATTTACACTTCTCGATCGGACTTCCATCTAAATCATTTTCCTATGACGGGTTTGTGTGGAATACCATTAGAAACCCCGAAATGATAACCTTGGTGGATCCCCTAACCGTCATCGATTGGCCTTATCAGGTGCTGGAGGAGGGAAATCCCGTCTGTCTAAAGCTCTGATGCTTTCATTTTGTAGAAATTCAGAAGAAATGAATTAAATCCCTTGGGGTTTTATTCCCCGCCGCTTGCGGCGATAAAAAAGAAATTATCTTTTAAAGGATACCCCGTCCGCTTGCGGCGGGGTAGTTTATTATGCACATGAATTTAATGAGGATTTTACAAGAAAGAAGGAATTTTTAAATGGGTTGATTACTTTTTAACAACTCTCCATAAAGAATTGGTGAAATATTTCTTTTTATCAAAATAGTTTTTTTCTATTTTAAACCCGCTATTTTCAGCAAGATTTTTTATATCGTTTGTATCGTACTTATACGAAGACTCCGTATGTATGGCTTCGTATTCATCAAAGGTGAACTGCTTTCGAATGGCATGAATATAAACGCTTTGTCTTTCCTTGCTGATCAAATAACTTTTAATTGCCCCGTCCTGAGGGTCATAGGTGCTGAAGTATTCAAATTTATCCACGTCAAATTCTCCGCCAAGCTCTTTATTGATTCGATAAAGTAAATTTTTATTAAATTCAGCGGTAATATCCTGGTCATCATTATAGGCGCGAATGAGCTTTTTGATGTCCTTTTTTAGATCAAAGCCGATGAGAATAAAGTCATCATGATTTAGAGAATTCCATAATTTGATGAAAAAGTTTTTTGTTTCACCGGGATTCATGTTCCCAATATTCGAACCTAAAAACAGAACAACCTTTTTCTTATGGTCCATGGCGGACAAGTAGTTGAGGCCATAAAAATATTCGGTGACAAGTCCTGATGCTTTAAGACCTTCAACACTTTTGTTCAGGTTGTTCATCAGGCCTTCCACAGCAGATTCAGAGATATCAATAGGTGTATAGCAGAAGTTGAGTTTTTTTGATAAAAAGTGTTTTAATAATATTTTAGTTTTTTTCCCATCTCCGGCGCCCAGTTCGATAAGATTAAATGAGTTATCTTTAAATACATTTGCCATATCCTCTTTTTCTTTTTCCAGAATTTCAATTTCGCACCGGGTGAGATAATATTCAGGAAGATTCATGATTTTCTTAAACAGATCCGAACCCACCTCATCATAAATATATTTGCAGGCAAGATACTTGCTTTGGCTCGAAAGACCTTTTTTAACATCATCAGCGAATTTTTCTTCATAACTGGAGTGAAATTCTTGACAGTAGTTTATTTCTTTTGCATGTTGTCTCATAAACATTTTCCTTATTTGCACGGTACAAAGCGAACAATATTCTTGGATTGAGACACCATCTTTTTTAACATGTCTATGGTGTATTCAATATCTTTTTCTGATGTATCATGGCCCAAAGAAAATCTCAGGGCACAGTGGGCCTCCTCGTGGGAAAGATTCATTGCAAGCAGGGCGTGAGAGGGTTTTGATGAACCGGATTTGCAAGCAGATCCCGAGGAAAATTGTACACCGCTCCGATCCATATTCAATACAACGGATTCACCGCGATATCCGGGTAATGTTACATTCAAGGTATTGGGAAGTCTGTGGTCCCGGTGTCCGTTGAGACGATAATGCGGAAATAATTCTGAAATGCCGTGTTCCAGTTGATCTCTTAGCTTTTCTACGATTTTCGATTTTTTTATCATCTGTGGAACATATTCAGCCGCTTTTCCAAAACCGGCAATGCCCAAAACATTTTCTGTTCCGGCCCGAAACCCCCGTTCATGACCCCCACCGTTGATCAGGGGAACAATGATTTTATCGTTTTTGATGTACAACGCGCCCACCCCTTTGGGGCCGTAGATTTTATGGGATGATACAGTCAGAAGATCCACGTTCAGATCGGTAACATCTATTTTTATCTTGCCAAAACCCTGAACCGCATCACAGTGAAAAAGAGCACCGTATTTACGGGCAATATCCGCCAGCGACCTTATGGGTTGAATGACGCCGGTTTCATTGTTTGCTAACATGACACTCACAAGCACCGTATCCTTGTTCATCAAATTTTTAAGGGTTTCGGGTTGCAGTATTCCCTGAGTGTCCACAGGCGCATACACCACTTCGTAATTTAATGATGTGAGCCACCGGCAGGTATCCAGAACCGCAGGGTGTTCAATGCGTGAAGTAATCACTCGCCCGGTTTTAGGTAACGCATAGGCCGTACCTTTAATGGCCAGGTTATTGGCCTCGGACCCCGAACCCGTAAACACAATTCTTCGAGGCGTCGTATGCAAGACCTGGGCAATCTGTCTTCGGGCAGTTTCAACAATGGATTTTGCCTGCCTCCCGGATTCATGGATACTTGATGGATTTCCGAAGTGATCCATTAATGAAACCATATATTCTTTGACCTGTTTTTTTAGGGGGGTGGTTGCATTGTTGTCCAAGTAAACCGAGCGAGAAGAGACGTCATGTTTAT
Organism: uncultured Desulfobacteraceae bacterium; assembly: GCA_964539365.1. Lineage (GTDB taxonomy): Bacteria > Desulfobacterota > Desulfobacteria > Desulfobacterales > UBA11574 > S5133MH16. Next base: position 3,809 of record CAZIIV010000145.1, read on the forward strand.
GATAGTTCAGTTCATCTTCCGTAATTTCATCAGCATCGATAACGGGTCGTGACCTATGGCTATTTATTTTTTGAACATCGCACAGCAAGGATTTGTATACCGGAAATCCGGATATGGGATCACATTGGTCCATATCCGTCAGTTCATTTATATTCACACTATTCCAGGCTTTTGGGCCGATGGGACTACCGCATGCATGATTTGCGTCAATGGCTCCCTGGACTATATCTTGGGTCACCCGGGCCCGCATGGTTACCGATCCCCTGGGACTGGAGATGGCCACCATGTCTCCGGTGTTGATGTTACGCTGTTTTGCATCCATTTGATTGATCGTCACGATGGGTTCGGGTCGCTTTCTGCTGAGTTTTTTAATGCCGTGGTGCTGGGTATGAAATCCGGTGCGTGCCCTGCTGCCCGAGTTAAACACCAGTGGAAATTTCTCAATGAGGTCTAATCTTGAAACAGGACTTTCTTTGGGTTCTGTGTATTCGGGCAGAGGGTTGTAGCCATATTCATCCAGGATCGTAGAAGAAATCTCAAATTTACCCGAAGGGGTATCAAACCCGGGTTCTCCATCTTTTCGCAACAACCCGGAGCGCCACTTTTTATATTCCATCAACCGTGTTTCAACGGAAACCATTCCCCCGGCCGCTTTGACTTGTTCAAGGGTAAAGCCGGATCCTTTGAGCACATGGCGTAACAGTTCTTCTTCATTCTGCGGATATAGATGACCATATCCCAATCTTTTTGCCAGTTCGGATAAAATAAGGATATCACTCCGAGTCTCTCCAACCGGGTCAATCATTTTTTCTCGGATTCTAAAAAGGGAACCATACACCATATAAGATTCAACTTCGAAATAGGTTGCCGCCGGGAGTACAATATCCGCATAAGCCGCATCGGCGGTCAACTGGCGATCAATGCAGACTAAGAAATCTAACCCATTCAATGTCTTTTTCCAGAGTGACGGATTGGGCCATGATGTGATGATGGATCCGCCAAGAATAATTAAAGACCTTATGGGGTAGGGATTTCCATTTAACACGGAATCCGGCAAGGCAATGGCATGGGCTTCATCACGATATTTAATGTAGATCGGAAAATGATCCCCCCCGATTCGGGAGCTGATATCTCCGGGATTCGGAATATGGTCATCCCGGTTGATGGGGAACTGATTGTCCGGCATGAGAAAACAGAGTCCGCCGGGCACATCAAGTTGTCCTGCCAACGCCCATAAAATAAAAGATGCCCGTATGCCTTGCACACCGGTATGGCTGTATTCCATGCCCGTGTACATGAGTTTGGTGGCGCCGTTTGCTTTTGCCAGATCTCTGGCGAGATTTATGATGTTCGATTGTGGGATACCGGTAATCTGCTCCACGACTTCGGGTCGAAAATGCTGCACATAACTGGAGAACGCTTCAAATCCTAATGTCCATTCATTGACAAATTCTTCATCATAAAGTTCTTCCTGGATAAGCACATGGCACAGTCCAAGTGCAAGTGCGCCATCCGTACCCGGGCGAATGGGAATCCACAGAGCATTCGTCAGTTTGGCCGTCATTGTTCTGCGGGGATCTATGACAACCACCCTGGCACCTCTGGATGCTGCTTCCATGATTCGTTTCATATCGATGGGCGGAAGATCTGTTGCCGGGTTTGTTCCCCAGACAACAATCAACTCGGAGTTTTCGATGTCATTAAACATATCAATGAGCATTTTTCCCATATTCAGGTGGGGTGCAATCATTCCATAAGATACATAACACAGCGCACCCACTCCCATGGTATTTGGGGAGCCAAACGGAAACAATACACTGCTGGCTGAAGACACGGCCACACCCTTTGGCTGATAGATATCGCAAAATCCCAGTTCGAATGATCCCACACCGGTATATATTGCCGTGGCTTCAGGCCCGTGATTTTTTTTTATCTGCTCAAATTTTTCTACGATAATGGGGTACGCGTCATCCCAGGATATGGGCTCAAAATCATAGGTGCCTTTCGGGCCTTTTCGTTTCAGTGGATGTTTTAATCGATTTTCGGAATATATGATATCCGGGGCATGCTCTCCAATCTTACAAAGCATACCCATAGGCGTACCTTCATCAGGGCGGACCTTGATAATTCGGCCCCGGTCGTCATATTCGGCAACGATCCAGCACCCGGCACTGCAAATGCCACATATGCCTTTTTTTTCCTTAACCGTTTTGTTCAATTTTTCTCCTTACGATCACCCAAACGGAGCATTTCAAATTCTAAAAGACAATCAGATGGTCATTATATTTTTGGCCGGTGATGCGTCCGAAGGAATTAGGTTTTCTAAGAACTTTTAGATTTTTTAATATAACCCTCGACCTTGTTTACATAGGCATGGATATCGCATTTGCGTTCCAATCCCGACGCCATCATACAACGGACTTTACCGTAGATTGGCCGCTGGGACCAGGCACGATCGTGCATACCGAAAATCCATGCCACTCCGGCATAGGAATTCGGATCCCGACCATCCAGGAAATACTTATTATTCATGGCTAAGGTATTGCGAAATGCCTTTTCCGGCGAGGATGACCACTCCAGTATTTTTTTACCCCAGTACATCCGCATATAGTTGTGCATGAATCCGGTATATTTCATTTCCTTCATAGCGGCATTCCAGTAGGGGTCATGCGTATTGGCGTCTTCCAGTTGCCTTCGGGTATACGTATGCGGCCGGTGGTCCTTTCGATGGTCGTCGAGGGTCTGTTTTGCCCATTCCGGAAGACCATCGAAATTATCATAGTCCTGATGGTAGTAAACAAAGTTGGCGGCCAGTTCCCGCCGCACGATGAGTTCTTCCAGAAATGCCGCCTTGGCCGAATCCGGACCATGACCTGCTGTGTTGATCTTCAGCGCCAAATATAGCGGGGAGATCTGACCGAAATGCAAATACATGCTCATGTGCGAGGTGCCATCGGTCTGGGGTTGGTTGTGATTTTTTTCGTAGTTTTTCAATCCTGACCGGATAAAGTTGTCGAAGATTTTTTTGGCTTGGGACGTTCCTCCTTTATAGAATTGACTCACGTCGGAAACGGTGTGATCAATGTTTAACATGGCTAAAATATCCGCCGGCCGTTTCCATTCAAGACCCTCAAAAGAATGATTCACGGTAGAATGCTCAACCTTAACCGGTTTGAGTTCGATCAGATAATCATCAAGATGTTTTTGTATCTTGGGCCGAAGGGTTCGGGCGGCATATTCGTCTTTGGGGGAGACCGTTTCCACAGGAACCACCCCATCGGATTCCACCTGAACCACGCGGCAAGATGCTTTTCGGGCCACCCGGTCTCTCCATTTTCTTTGATGCTTGAGATAACCGCGATCGCAGACAATCATTGCGGCATTTTTACCCAATTTCAAGGCCACATCCGGCGGGGATCCCCGGCGAACCACCACATGAATGCCGCGCTTTTCAAGCAACGCTTTGGTTTCCGTCAACCCTTCCAGCATAAACGTATAGTGGCGGTGATTGGCTTCCGGATAATGGTCCGTGAGTCCGAATCCCACCACAACGCCCATCTCAAGATGATTGGCCTGAAGCACCGCATATTCCAGGGCGT
>CAZIIV010000146.1:0-7366 GCA_964539365.1 uncultured Desulfobacteraceae bacterium
CACGCCTTGAATTTGGAGCTTTTTACTTTGCCGTCAGAATGTGACTTTTTGCGAGTTCATCAATTTTGAATTTCGGATACGCGCAGCGCAGGGGCTTGCACCGCGTGTTGTTATTTGTTTATAATTTGTTATTTGTTATTTTCGGTTTATCAGGGTTAGGATGACCGAATGGGCCCGAAAAAGAGTCAAAGAACTGGAAAAATGAAAAAGAGTTAAGTGACTGGGTGGTTCATGACCTGAATGAAAACCCGATATTGCCCTATAAAGCCGAATCTTATGATGCGGTGGTGTGCACGGTTTCCATAGAGTATCTTGTCGATCCTGAAACGGTGTTCAAAGAAATCGGTCGGATTTTGAGTTCGGGGGGTATGTTTATCGTAACATTTTCCAATCGATGGTTCCCCGAAAAAGTGATCAATATTTGGAATGATCTTCATGAATTCGAGCGTATGGGGCTGGTCATGGAGTATTTTCAGAAGAGCGATATGTTTACAGACTTTGAAACCTATTCCATCCGGGGTTTGGCACGACCCACGAGTGATAAATACTTTCCGGAATTAATGGATTCAGATCCCGTTTATGCCGTGTGGGGTCATAGAAAATAATAAAAAATCGGGAAGCCGGATTAATTCAGCTTCCCGATATAACAGAGGTTATAAAAAGCAGCTTAATATATAGAATGGATGTTACGCTTTGTTAATAGACGACCTAAATTTTTGAGATGTTATCTTTAAGTTGGGCAATTTCAAGACCTAAACTCACACATTGCTTTCCTTCCATGCACGATTCGGCGTCCTGGTTTTCCAGGAAGTGTTTTAACCGGATCTGATCCTTTTTTAGATTTACCGTCCACGATTTTTGAGCTTCGTCATAATCCACGTCAACATCAATGCCGCATTCACCAATATCCGGATACAATTCCCTAATTTTTTCACACAATTCTTTTTTATCGTACATTACCGCACCCTCCTTTGTTTCATGATTTCAGGATCTTCTTTTTTATCTTAATATCCCATTACTCGTTTACTATAATATCGTTATACAATAAGTCAAATCCATATGTCTCGGTTGGATTATTCTTATTTTATCCTTAACCCGAATTCTGTGCCACAGGTCGCAGGAATTGGGTAAAAGGGGAACTTTGAAAAGGTCTCTTTTATATACCGCCGCTTACCCCGTCAGCTCACCCTTGCCCTGGAATATACATCATCACAGAGACCCGATACGGCTCCGTCAATTAAATAATGGTAACCGGTAGCGGCGATCATTGCGGCATTATCGCTGCAAAGCTCAACAGAGGGAATGTGCACCTTCAACCCCTTGAGATCGGCTTCCTGTCCGACTCTTTCCCGCAACCGGTTGTTTGCGGCCACGCCGCCAACCACGGCGATATGTTCACACCCTTTCATCAGTGCAGCACTGATCACCTTAAATGACAAAACATCCACCACTGATTCCTGAAAGCCGGCCGCGATATCGGGAATCTGTTCTTGATACGCATCCATGTTTTTCTGAATATGCCGTCTCACCGAAGTTTTCAGGCCGCTGAAACTAAAGTCAAAGGTCGATTTGTCCAGGAACGGTCTTGGAAAAACAATCTTCTCGGGATCTCCCTGAGTTGCGAGCCGATCAATAACGCCGCCGCCCGGATAGCCTAAACCAAGCATTTTGGCAACCTTGTCAAAAGCTTCTCCGGCAGCATCATCCCGGGTTTGTCCCACCACTTCGAATCCCGTGTGCGAGGTAACATAGTATATGCTGGTATGACCGCCCGATGCCAAAAGCGCCACAAACGGAAAAGGGGGCGGGTTTTCTTCCAGGAACAAGGAATTTATGTGACCCTCGAGATGATTGACTCCGACCCATGGAATATCCAGTGCAAAAGCAAAGGACTTGGCGAAACAAAACCCCACCAGCAATGCGCCCACCAGTCCCGGTCCCTGGGTAACCGCTATTGCGTCAAGCTCTTTTGAATCCATGCCGGAACCTTCCAGCGCTTCAGTCACCACCGGAACAATCGCTTCCATATGTTTTCTTGAAGCAAGTTCAGGCACAACTCCGCCATAGGGATGATGAATGTTGATCTGGGAAGATACAACGGAAGATAAAATTTGGTTGCCGTCCACAACCACCGCTGCAGCGGTTTCGTCACAGGATGTTTCAATGCCCAGTACTATCATTGCCGTCTAACGTTTCGAGGTCCTGTCCCGGGACCGGTTTTACTTACCGCTCAGCTTTTACAGACGACTTTGCCTTTTTGGGCGTTTTCTATCCAGTTCATTAGGGTTAGAAAGGGACTTTTGATCTTTTGAAAGCCTTTCTTTTTATCGTGTTTTTCGGTTTTCATTCGGATTAAACCCATTGAATCCTGTCCTCACCTTCTTTACGTTCAATCACCTCGCCGATGACAAAAACATTTTCCTTCATGGCAATGAGATAATCAAGTATTTCCTGGGCATCTTTTTCATGAACAACGGCAACAAAGCCGATACCATTGTTAAACGTACGCATCATTTCATGTTCTGATATGTTGCCGGCCCTCTTAAGATACGTGAACACGGGCGGCACATCCCAGCTGTTCTTTCGCATGACAACGCTACACCGTTCCGGGATAACCCGGACAATATTCCCTGTGATCCCGCCGCCGGTAATATGAGCAAGTCCGAAAACCGGCAGATTTTTTATAATGCTGAGAACGGTTTGCGAATATATTTTTGTTGGCGTAAGCAGTTCTTCGCCGATGGTTTTGCCCAACTCGGGTATATGAGTGTCGATTTTCAGTTTTAAAATGTCAAAACAAATTTTGCGTACCAGAGAATATCCGTTGCTGTGAAGCCCGCTCGATGAAATTCCGATAAGTTGATCCCCAACGTGAATTCCCGACCCGTCGATAATTTTGCTGTTTTCAACAACCCCTACGGCAAATCCGGCCAAATCATATTCATTATCCTTATAAAACCCCGGCATTTCCGCAGTTTCACCACCGATAAGCGCACACCCGGCCTGTTCGCAACCCTCTCCGATCCCGGCGATCACATCAACGGCGATTTTTTCTTCCAATTTCCCCATTGAAAGATAATCTAAAAAGAAAATCGGTTTTGCCCCCTGAACGACGATATCATTCACACACATTGCAACCAGATCTATGCCGATGGTATCGTGTTTTGACATCATAAAGGCGATTTTGAGTTTGGTCCCCACACCGTCGGTCGAACTTACAAGAACCGGACTTTCCATGTCGGTGATGTTGAGGGAAAACAGTCCGCCGAACCCGCCGATCTCACCAATAACACCGGATCTTGGAGTCTGCTGCGCTATTTTTTTAATCCTGTCCACGAGTTTGTCGGCTTTATCGATATCTACCCCTGCATCAGCATATGTCAGTGATTTTGTCATGTAAATCCTCTATCCGGATCAACCGAGAAAGTGATTAAAATTCCTAAACTTAATACAGGAAATTTATTTGTTTTACAGGGTTGTCACCCAGGCACGAAAATCAATTTTGTATGGGATGTTGCGGGTATCCTTAGGAGATGTTTCGCGCGCATTTTCAATTTTTCATTAAAAAATAATCCTATTCGGTTGAAAAGTCAAAACAAAATTTTTGACATAAAAAACTATGTATTGTAAATAGAAAATAATTTGGACTGTTATATTCCGGCTCGAGCGAATCGGCTTTTGGCTCTCAAAGCCTGCTCCCCGGACGGAACCTAACCGGAATATCCAGATAATTTTAACGGCAGGTATAGAATTTACAACCAAAAGAGGCTATTTTTATGAGAAATTTTGCCAGACTCGATCGTCTCCCACCCTATGTATTTGCAACAGTTAACAAAATCAAAATGGACGCCCGGCATGCCGGAGAGGATATTGTCGACCTGGGGATGGGAAATCCCGACATGGGAACGCCACAGCACATTGTCGATAAGCTGACAGAAGCCGCCCGGAAACCGCAAAATCACCGATATTCGGCGTCCATGGGGATTACCAAACTGAGAATGGCCATTTCCAGTTGGTATAAACGAAGATATGATGTGGATATCGATCCCGATACCGAGGCCATTGTCACCATCGGCGCAAAGGAAGGGATATCGCATCTTATCCTTGTCACCATCCGGCCCGGAGATGTGGTTTTCACCCCCAACCCAACTTACCCTATCCATCCGTACTCCGCAATTATTTCCGGTGGGGATGTCAGGGGAATTCCCGTGGGTCCGGGCAACGATTTTTTCGATAACCTGATGCATGCCACCCGGCAGACTTGGCCGAGACCCAAGGTTTTAATTATCAGTTATCCGCACAATCCGACCACGGAAGTCGTTGATCTGGAATTTTTTGAAAAAATCGTGAATTATGCAAAAGAGCACGATATCATGATCATTCACGACTTCGCTTATGCGGATCTGGCATTCGATGGATATAAACCGCCCAGCTTTCTTCAGGTTAAAGGGGCCAAGGATGTTGGTGTGGAATTCTTTTCACTTTCCAAGAGTTATAGCATGCCCGGCTGGCGGGTGGGGTTCTGTGTGGGCAACAGCGAAATTGTGGGCGCCCTTCGGCGGATAAAGAGTTATCTGGATTATGGTATTTTTCAGCCCATTCAGATTGCATCTATCATCGCCTTAAACGGCCCCCAGGAATGTGTCACGGAGATATGCGACATTTATAAAACTCGAAGGGATGCATTAATATCAGGCCTCAACCGAGTCGGGTGGGAAGTAGAAAGCCCCAAAGCGACCATGTTTGTATGGAGTAAAATCCCTGACCAATACATAAAAATGGGTTCCGTGGAATTTTCCAAGATGCTGATTAATAAGGCCCAGGTTGCGGTTTCACCGGGTCTTGGATTTGGCGAATATGGCGATGAATATGTGCGTTTTGCTCTCATAGAAAACAACATGCGCATAAACCAGGCCATAAGAGGAATACGAAAGATAATGTAACACATCAAATATTTTTTCTATTTTGTTTACGATCAATTAGGGTTAATTCCTGTTTAGGGGAATTGCATGAAAAAAATAAATATTGGTTTGCTCGGCTGCGGCACTATCGGCACAGGTGTCGCAAAAATTCTTATTAAAAACTCGAAACTTATTCGTTCCCGGGTTGGTGCCGATTTGAACCTAAAATATGTTGCCGATATCGACCTGGAAACCGACCGTGGCATACGATTTGATAACGGAGTCTTTATTAGCGATGCGTATAAAGTGGTGGATGACCCTGAAATTGATATCGTTATCGAATTAATCGGAGGACAAGGGATTGCCAGAGAACTTATTTTAAAAGCTATCGACAAAGGCAAACAGATTGTTACCGCGAACAAGGCGCTGCTCGCCGTGCATGGCAATGACATACTTAAAGCCGCAAGCGAAAAAGGGGTTGATCTGGCTTTTGAAGCCAGCGTATGCGGCTGCTTGCCGATCATCAAATCCCTTCGGGAGTCTCTGGTTGGAAATCATATAAAATCCATGGCCGGCATCCTTAACGGTACGTGTAACTACATCCTCTCTAAAAGCACGGATGACGGAAGCAGTTTTGAAACCGCGCTGGCCGAAGCACAAAAAAACGGGTATGCCGAAGCGGACCCGAGCCTGGATATCGAAGGCATCGACACCGCGCACAAACTTTCCATTCTCACCTCCCTTGCCTACGGAATGGAGATTAATTTTAAGGATATATATATCGAAGGCATTTCCTACATAGACCCCATGGATATTGGTTTCGCCGGGCAATTCGGGTACAGGATCAAGCTTCTGGCCATCAGCAAAAACATAGGCGATGCCATAGAGGCAAGAGTGCATCCCACCATGATTCCTTTTGACAATCCCCTTTCCAGTGTCGGCGGCACCCTCAATGCCGTCACAATCTCCGGTGACGCCATCGGTGATATGATGCTTTACGGATACGGTGCGGGAATGATGCCTACCGCCAGTGCCGTGATCGGCGACACGGTGGATCTGGCACGCAACCTGTTAACCGGATCAAGAGGCCGTGTTCCGGTGCTTTCATACCAGATGAACACTATCCGGAAAATTCCCGTTATGCGGATTGATGAAATCAGAACGAATTATTATTTTAGATTTGCGGCCACAGACCGTCCCGGTGTACTGTCAAAAATATCGGGCATTCTGGGTGATTTTGACATCAGCATAAAATCGGTGCACCAGAAAGGACGAAAAACCAAAGGCTCGGTGCCCATCGTCATGCTTACCCACCTTGCCAAAGAAGCTGATGTACAAAAGGCATTGTTCGAAATTATGAATCTCGACGTTGTAAATGCCAAACCTGTTCTCATAAGATTAGAAAATAAAAACCAAGAAGATTGCTGAACTCGTAATGTGAGGTACCATGCATATTGTATGCTCCGACCTGGAAGGAATATTTGTACCGGAAATATGGATAAATGTGGCTGAGAAAACCGGCATTAAAGAACTCAGGCTGACAACGCGGGATATATCGGATTACGATGTCTTAATGAAACGACGTCTCGCAATCCTGGATGAAAACCGGCTCAAAATACACGATATCCAGGCGGTGATTGCCGCCATGGACCCTCTTGACGGAGCATTGGAATTTCTTGACTGGCTCAGGTCACGCATCCCGGTCATCATTGTTTCCGATACATTTGACCAATTTGCAGGTCCCTTGATGCAAAAGCTCGGGTGGCCCACACTGTTCTGTCACACGCTGTCCATAAATTCCGATGGGTCTATTGCCGGGTATAAACTAAGACAGAAAGACAGCAAGCGGGAAGCGGTGATCTCGTTAAAAAGGCTGAAATACGACACCATCGCCGTGGGAGATTCATACAATGACGTAACCATGCTAAAACAAGCCGATAACGGCATTCTTTTTGATCCGCCTGACAATGTGAAAAATGAATTTCCTGAATTTCCGGTAACCTATACCTATGAAGATCTGAAACGCAGTATTCAACAAATATTGTCAAACAATTTCAAATAAACAGAACAACCCAAAAAAATAAGAATCTGCCACAAAGTCACCAAGGCACAAAGGTTAAATTTTCATTATTTTTTTCGTGCCTTGGTATCTTAGTGGCAATGAAAAAAGTTTGCCACAAAACAAGCGAAATTTACAACTAAGGGAGAACTTAGGGGCTTCGCCCCAATTGGAATAATGGAATAATGGAGTAATGGAAAGATGGGTTTGAAGGAGTTTTTAACCATTCAAATTAGGTTGTTTTCGCCCCTATTTCCAATATTCCAACATTCCATTATTCCATACCGGATGCATAAACAGGTTGCCATTAAAAACATTTAATAACAGTAAGTTGTAGAATTTCCGAGACGTTTAATTAATCCTGTTTAAAAGATTACGGAAAACTTTATGATTACCCATACAACCA
>CAZIIV010000147.1:0-7336 GCA_964539365.1 uncultured Desulfobacteraceae bacterium
TTTTCTTTAATATTCGATCCAAAAGAATATGGGCGACATCATGTTTTTGCATTTCAGGAATGGCCTCTTTTGTGCCGTCTCTATAAAACAGCGTCACCGTATTGGTGTCAACACCAAACCCCGAAGCGGGACGCCCCACCAAATTTCCCACAATAATATCAAGATTTTTCTCAACCAGTTTTTTTTCAGCATATGATTCAAGATTTTCCGTTTCCGCAGCAAACCCGACCAGGATGCGGTCTTTTTTTCTCCTCCCAACCTCCTTCAAAATATCCTGGGTCTTTTCCAGTGACAAAATGAGTTCATCCTTTCCTTTTTTGATCTTCTGTTCGCACGTTTCCTTTGGCCGGTAATCGGAAACCGCTGCCGTCTTAATAATTATTTCAGATTGTTCCATGTGGTCAAATACGGCAAGAGCCATATCCCGGGCCGTGTCGACCCTGACAACCGTCACGTTATTTGGATCGGAAAGAGTTGTGGGGCCGGTTATCAAAACAACATCGCCTCCCCGTTGTTCCGCAGCCCTTGCCATCGCAAAACCCATTTTTCCGGAAGAAGGGTTGCTGATGAACCGAACCGGGTCGATAAATTCGCGAGTCGGGCCGGCGGTTACCAGTATCCGTTTTCCTTTCAAATCTTTGGGCGAAAGATAGAACAACAGCCTGTCCAGTATATCTTGGGGTTCGGGAAGACGTCCGGGTCCGGTAGTTCCGCAAGCAAGTTGCCCGGATTCCGGCTCTATGACAAAATGCCCATCGGATTTAAGGGTCTCGAGATTCCTCCGGACCGCTTTTGTTTCAAACATATTCGTGTTCATGGCAGGACAGACGATTACCGGACAGGTTACCGCCAGAATGAAAGTGCTCAATGCATCGTCGGCAATCCCGTGAGCGATCTTGCCGATAATATTTGCTGTTGCCGGTGCAATAATTACCGCATCCGCTTGATTCGCCCAATCAATGTGTCTGATGGCGGCATCATCGACGGTTTCAAAGAGCCCGGTACAGACCGGTTGACGCGATAAGGCCCAAAATGTCAGCGGCGTTACAAACTCAGAGGCGTTCTTTGTCATAATAACCCTGACATTCGCCTCCTCCCGGATAAGGAGCCTTAGAAGCTCGACGCTCTTATAAGCGGCAATCCCCCCGGATACCCCCAGTACAATGTTTTTGTTATTGATGATACGTTTCATCTTTGAGTACCCATATAATTTTTTAGCTTCTTAAGCTGTTGCATGTCATTATATTTCATCAAAAGGTCGATCCATTCGGTAAACAGAACCAAAAGTTTCTCTCGATCTTTATCAAAGCCCTTGCTCTTAATTTCAGAAAGCGCATCAACGAGATCCTGGCAACCCGGATCTTTTTTCAATAGATAGGTATAGATTTCTTCGGCTTTACCCAAATTACCTTGCCCGGCATAGACTTTTGCCATTGTCCGGGTATAAAATACGTCATCTTTCATAAATTCAAGTTGGTTCGAATGTTGGTGATTTAGCTCAAGCAATCCAGGTTTCAGGTGTCAGTGTTCAGGTGTCAGCTCTTACGTTCGTCCTCCTGACACCTGACACCCGACACCTGAAACCAGACCTTCGAATTCCGATGGAAAGTAATAAATGACCGCTGTTAACCAATATCAGTGAATTACACACGTAACCTTTTATTACAAAACTACTTTCAATTCCTTTTTTTGTCAAGAAGATAAGGATACCGTTTTGCGACGATTTCAGGTTGTTATTGGAAATTCTTATTAGTTCTGGTGTATGAAATAATCATATGGATCCGGCACCATAATTTATTGAGATGTTGAAAAGAATACCGCAAGATGATGGTTGACTTCCGAACGAGGGTATGGTTGATTATCCGTCAGGTTCGGCATAACAGGTAGCGCTGATAAGGAGACAAGTAATGGGGAAAATCCTGGAAAGAATTTCAGACAATCTTCATGAAATTCTTGACGCCGGTAAACGGGCTTCAGACCTGGTGAGGCAGATTCTAACGTTCAGCCGACAAACCGAACACGAACTCGTGCCGGTTCAAATAGATCTTATGGTCAAACCGGGCCGGATGGATCTGCCGCAATCGGTTTAAGGATGAGATCACGGAATGAAAAAGTTTCAACAAATTAATGAGGCAAGGAGAGTGCTGGAATTGTCTGAACAGGCAACCATGGAACAAATCAAGTCTAATTATAGAAATCTTATCCGCAAATGGCATCCGGACCGGTGCAAGGAAAACAAAAAAAAATGCAAGGAAATGACCGCCCGGATTATCGATGCATACCGGGTCATTAATGATTACTGTAAAAACTATAAATTTTCTTTTTCCGAACAAGAGGTAAAAAATTATATCTCGGCGGAAGAATGGTGGTTTGAACGTTTCGGTATGAATTCCCTTTACAACGATGAACAGAAATAAACACAAGACCTTTTCAAAGGTCTCGCCATCATAATTCATAAGGACATAAAATGAACGAGTTAGAATGCAACTACAACAGTAAATCAAAGAATCCATCACAAAAACCTGCTTCCGGAATCCAGCATATTTTGGTTTTTCAGCAAAACGGCAGCGGCATTAAAAAAATAGAGGGGGTCAAACTTTACGGAAACAACCGATTTTCCCTCGACGTCGTATCCATCGATGCTCATTTGCCTACGGTGATTGACGACACAACAGAGGTTATACCCAGAAACATTGAGGCCGACCTGGTTCTGGATTATCTGAAACATCCGGACCTTTCCTATGACCTTGCCATGGTTTGCCGGGATAAAAAAATTCCCGTGGTTGCCTCGGGAAAGAAATTTCGTGTCAAGGGGGTTTTTACCCCTCCGACCTGATGCGGTCTCTCCCGGCAGGTCTGCCTGGGTAATTATGGAAACATGTTTGGCGCACCCGAGTTTGCAGTGACGGTTGTCGATGGAATCATTACTCGAATCAAAGTGCTGCGCGGGGCTCCGTGTGGCGCAACCTGGGAAACAGCGCGTCGCGTTGAGAACCTTCCCGTTGAAGAAGCAATCATTCGTATTGGTCTGGACGTGCAATACTACTGTATAGCGGATCCCGCGGGCTGGGATCCGATTTACGGTAAAAGCCCGGTCCATCTGGCCGGAAAATTTCACACGGCTGCACTGAAAAAAGCCATAAAACGTTCGTAACCGTCATTTTGTGACTCTTTAAGAAACCAACACCGTCACCATAATATGTTAAAGAAAATTGAGTCGCTTTTACCCAAAGCGCTTTGTGCAGACAGACACGCAATCCGTCGTGAAATCATACGGATCAAAAACTCCGGAATCAACTTCGCGTCCGATGATGATATTAAAAACAAACTGGTTCGCCTGGAAAAAAGGCTTCAAACATCCATCAAAAAGAAATCCTGGCGAAAAGCAAACCGCCCCGAACCGATTTATAACGATTCTCTCCCCATTTTTTCTAAAAAAGACCAAATAATAGATTCTATTTCCAAAAACCGGGCGGTCATAATTTCCGGAGAGACCGGCTCCGGCAAAACCACCCAAATACCGAAATTTTGTCTTGCAGCCGGACGCGGCATCGACGGCAAGATCGGCTGCACTCAGCCAAGAAGGATCGCTGCAACCACCGTGTCCAGACGTATCGCCGAAGAACTCGAAGAAGAACCGGGCAGGTCCGTGGGGTATAAAATCAGATTCAAAGATAAAACCGGTCCCAATACGTTTATTAAAATCATGACAGACGGTATCCTTCTGGCCGAAGCTCAGAATGATCCGTATCTCAATGAATACGATACCATTATTGTTGATGAAGCCCATGAAAGAAGTTTGAATATTGATTTTATCCTGGGAATTTTAAAGACCCTTTTAAAAAAAAGAAAAGATCTTAAAATTATCATCACCTCTGCAACCATTGACACGGAAAAATTTTCAGCGGCTTTTAACAATGCGCCGGTGATAGAAGTATCCGGTCGCATGTACCCCGTGGAAATACGCTATTTGGCAATTGACTCAAAACTCGAAGATGATGATGAACAAACCCATATTGAAATGGCTGTCGGTGCAATTGACGACCTGCAATCCAAAAGCCCCTTTGGAGATATTCTCGTCTTCATGCCCACCGAACAGGATATCCGAGACACCTGTGAACTCATCAAAGCGAAGAATTATAAAAACACGGTTGTCTTTCCGCTCTTTGCCAGACTTTCAGGTCCCGAACAATCCAAAGTCTTTTCGACTATTCCTGCCAGAAAGATAATTGTTGCCACCAATATTGCGGAAACTTCCATAACCATACCCGGAATTAAATATGTCATCGACACCGGACTGGCACGCATATCCCGGTACCTTCCAAGATCAAGAACCACCTCCCTTCCGGTTACCGCAATTTCAAAAAGCAGTGCGGATCAGCGAAAAGGAAGATGCGGCAGGGTTCAAAACGGCATATGCATACGGCTTTTTTCCGAACAAGAGTATGAGAACCGTCCGCTGTTTACTTCCCCCGAAATTTTAAGAGCCAACCTCGCCGAAGTTATCCTAAAAATGATCTCACTGAAACTGGGCGATGTCTCCAATTTTCCCTTCATTGATCCGCCGGCATCAAAGAGCATCCAGGACGGGTTTGATCTTCTTTATGAACTCGGAGCCATCGCTCCGGGACCGCGACAAAACAAATCAAAAGGAAAAGCAAACTATTCACTCACACAAAGGGGTAAGCTTATGGCAAAAATGCCGGTTGACCCCAGAATATCCCGGATGCTCATCGAAGCACAGACCCAAGGATGTCTTGACGAGATGACGGTTATTGCTGCCGTGCTGAGCATACCGGATCCCAGAGAACGGCCCGCAGAAAAAGCTCAACTCGCCGATCAAATTCACAAAACCTTCAATGATCCTTCATCTGATTTTATCACCTTTCTTAATATATGGCAAAAATTCCACCGGAGCCGGGAAAAAGATAAAAGCATGAAAAGCATGAAAAATTTTTGTAAGACTCACTTTCTTTCTTTTAAAAGGATGAGGGAATGGGGAGATATCCACGCCCAGCTATCCGAAGTTCTCAGAGAATACGGTTTGGCTGAAAACAAACATCGGGCCAAAGCTGCTCCGATAAGACAGAGTACTCCGGCTCGATCTTCAGAAGCCAAACATCCTGAACAACTCTCTGAATTCGGGAGTCTTTATATTTCCATTCACAAATCGATTTTGAGCGGTTTTCTCTCCAACATTGCAGTGAAAAAGGAAAAAAATATCTTTCAGGCCACAAAAGGAAAACAAGTGATGATCTTCCCGGGATCAACCCTTTTCAACTCTTCAAAAACATGGATTGTGGCCGCAGAACTGATTGAAACCTCGCGGCTGTTTGCCAGAACCTGTGCAAACATTGACAATGAGTGGCTGGAAAAGCTGGGCGGAACCCTGTGCACATACACCTATCTTGATCCACACTGGGAAAGAAACCGGGGAGAAGTTGTCGCTTCCGAACAGGTAAGCCTTTTCGGTCTTATTATCGTTCCCCAACGACCCGTATCTTATGGCAGGATTGATCCTGACCGGGCATCTGACATTTTTATTCAAAGCGCTCTGGTGCAAGGTGATGTTAAAAAAAAATTTGATTTTATGCTATACAACGAGAAGTTGATTGATGAAGCGGGCCGCATGGAAGATAAGATCAGAAAAAGGGATATACTTGTCAGTGAGGCCGAATTGTTCGAGTTCTACCATAAACGACTGACCGGATGTTATGATATGAGAACTCTTTCAAAACATATCAAACAAAGGGGCGGCGATCTTTTTTTACGAATGAAATTAGAGGATATTCTTCGATATCATCCGGATGAAAAAGAACTCTCGCTTTATCCTGACACAATAAGCTTGGGAAATCATCGATTTGATTGTGTCTACACATTCGACCCCGAAAAAAACGAGGACGGTGCAACCGTAAAAATACCCGTATCCTATACCCCAAAAATTCCTTCGGAATCGCTGGACTGGCTGGTACCCGGACTTTACGAAGAAAAAATAACCGCGCTTATCAAGGGTCTTCCCAAAGTTTTCCGTAGAAAACTGGTGCCTATTGCCAATACGGTGCATGCAATCATCAATGAAATGCCGAAAACGCAACGGTCTTTGACAACAGAACTCGGGAATTTTATTTATAATCGCTTCGGTATTGATATCCCTGCATCGGCCTGGCCTTCAGAGCTCTTGCCGGACTATCTCAAACTGCGCATATCCATTACCGATCAAAAGGGCAAGGAACTTTGCTCGGGAAGAGATCCGTCAATTTTACGCCGCACCATTTCAAGCAAAATCGACCCAAAAGAATCCGGGGAATTCAAGTCTGCCAGAAAAAAATGGGAAAAAACCGGCATCACCTGCCGGGACTTTCCGGAGTTACCCGAAAGCATCAGCATAACCGGTAAAAACCACTCGACATGGCTTGTCTACCCGGGTCTTCAAAAAGCCTCCCGGCAGGAAAAGAGCGTAGATTTACGCCTGTTTCTCCATCCGGACCAAGCGGTCGATGTTCATAAAAATGGTGTTGCCGGATTATTTGCCATCCATTTTTCCAAGGATCTAAAGTTTTTAAAAAAGACGTTGACCCTGCCTGCAAAAAAGGAACAAATGGCCAACTATTTTGGGGGCGCCAAACGCTTTCAAGACAAACTTTATGAAACTATTATCAACACCCTGTTTTATAAAAACATAAGATCCAGAGATGCTTTTTATTCCCATGCCGAATCTGTAGCGCCGGCAATTCTTTCAAGCGGTCGAAAACTATTGGATCGAAGCCTGTCCGTTCTTGAGGCGTATCATGAAACCAGAACCGTACTGTATCGCCTGGAAATCTCTTGCCGAACAAACCCCACCGCTCTGAAATTTTTAGAAGACTTGAGAAAGGAACTTGCAACGCTTGTGCCCGACACGTTTATGGATCTTTACGACACCGATCGTCTCACCCACCTGGTAAGATATATAAAGGCGATGGGTGTGCGCGCCCAAAGAGCTCTGGTCAATTTTGAAAAGGACAGAGAAAAGGAGAAACACGTCCGGTTTTTTACCGAACGTCTTAATAAACTGCTTCAAGAATTGTCGCCGGCCGCATCTGCAGAAAAAAAAGCGGCTGTGGAGAGTTATTTCTGGCTGATTGAAGAATACAAAGTCTCTGTTTTTGCACAGGAACTTAAAACCCCTTTCCGGATTTCCAAAAAGCGGCTTGAAAAAAAATTACAGGAAATTGAAAGGATGGCATAAAAAAGAACAGGTTTCAGGTGTCAGGTGTCAGACCGATACAACTTTTGATAGACCTCAAGATTGATGAATTCGCAAAAAGTCATAAAATACCGTTTTCTCTCCGAGCCG
>CAZIIV010000148.1:0-7292 GCA_964539365.1 uncultured Desulfobacteraceae bacterium
AGCAAGGTCTGTTCAAAAGGCACCCGGGTGAGAATTTAAAAACAAGCATAATTAAGGAACAATTGACCATGGAGAATCATCATGGCCCAAGGTTTCAAAAAGCATTTTTATCCTTGATTAAAAGAGCCATCAGGGAATTCCGGGAGGAAATTCCTGAAAATAATGTTTTCTGGAACGCACTAAAAGTTGAGTTGGAATCATTTACTTTTGCAAAAGACCGGTTGGCAGAACAGAACAAATGAAGGGGCTTCTATGATTTTCCATCCAGTACGTTCCGGACCGTGAGGGCAAAATCATGCGGTACAAACGGCTTGAATACCAAAGCGCTCATTCCCATCTCCCTGACTTTTTCTATGGATATTTTTTCACGGTATCCGGTAGTAAGGATAACCGGTATATCCGCACGGATGTTCCGGATCTTTTTTGCTATGCTTTCCCCGGTCATTTTCGGCATGGTCAAGTCCGTAATCACCAGATCAAACCGGTCCGGCCCGGAGCGAAACAGCTCCAACGCCTCTAAAGGATCGGTCCGGGTCTCCACCTGATACCCCAGACGTTCCAGCATCCGCTTCACCACTTTTACGATGGATTGCTCATCGTCAATACAAAGTATGGTCTCATTTCCTGTGGGCAGCGCTTCCGCTTCCCTGGCGTTTTGTTTGGTTTCCGCTTCACATACGGGCAGTAATACCTCGAAAACCGTCCCTTTTCCGGGTTCACTATGAACGGTAATTATTCCATGGCAGCTCTTTACGATTCCGTGAACCAGGGAAAGACCCATGCCCGTGCCTTCGCCGATCTCCCTGGTGGTAAAATAAGGATCAAAAATTCGGCCTATGATTTCAGGTGGTATACCTTGGCCCGTATCGCTTACGGCCAGTTCTACATAGAGACCCGGTTTTGCATCTAATCCCCCAACATGATTTTCGAATTCGGTATTCTTAAGCGTTACTTTCAAAACACCCCCGTGCTCACCCATGGCCTGGGCGGCGTTGATGCAAAGATTCATGATTACCTGGCTCATCTGCGTGGGATCGGCGAAAACCGTGTCAACTTCACATGAACTGTCCTGTGATATCTCAACGGTCGCAGGAATCGAAGCCCGAAGCAGTCTCAGGCAATCTTTCAGGATCGGGATGAGGGACACCGGCTCCGGTTCAGTTAAAAATTTGCAGGCAAAACCGAGAATCTGTTGCACCACCTCCGATGCTCTTAAGGCGGCCATGCGAATCTCGTCCAAACACTCTCTGGCAAGACTCCGGTCCGGTACGTCATCACCGGCCAGTTCCGCATTGGGAATAATAATGCCAAGGATATTGTTAAATTCATGGGCAATCCCTCCGGCCAGGCTGCCCATGGCTTCCATTTTCCGGGCGTGCTGGAGTTGGGCTTCGAGTTGCTTTCTTTCCGAGATATCCCGAAGGGAACCAATAAGTTTTATGGGATTGTCCTGTTCATCCTTGATCAACACCGCGTTAACCGAACAAGGATGCCGGGAACCGTTTTTGTCTGTTAAAGAAATTTCAAAATCATTGATTTTCCCTGTGTCCAAAAGCAGACGGACCAATTCATCCCTTTGTTCGGAATGGGTATGAACATCATACGCCGATTTCCCGATTAGCTCTTTTCTCGTATAATGAGAGACGCTCTCTATCGATGGGCTGATTTCTAAAATAGTTCCGTCCAGACGTGTTTCATAATACACATCCTGTATATTTTCAAATATTTTTCGATACTTGTTTTCGCTATTTTTGAGATTATTTACCATATTGGATAGAAAATATCCAAGACACAAAGTAAGAGCAACACCGCCCATAACGACAATTAATATATTATATTGTATACGATTTGCGGCCGCCATGGCCGCCAGTTTTGGGCTTTCTTCTAATTTTGTAATAAATTTCTGGAGCTCAAGCGCCAATTCGTCTGTTGCCGAGACAGCATCATATAGCTTTATTACAGTTGCTTGGTGCTTTCTTATATCGAATCCGTCTGTGTTTTCCATGGCCCGGTCATGGAAAGCGATCAATTCATTGCCAAGGGGAAGAACTTCAGCGGCATTGGATTTAATTTTGTCTAGCGTGGATCTGGCTTCAGAACGTTTGACTCGATGATCGAGGATTGATATTTGCTCATATAGTGATTCGACATTCTTGGAAAATTTCTGCTTATCTACTTCCCGGTGTAATGCCAAATACAGCATGAGATGACTTTCTGCTCTTTTGACATAACAATTTTTGCTTGCAGCTACGGCAATAGATCTAAACTGCTTGTCTTCACCCTCAAATGATTTTGTTATTTGTTTACTTGCGGCCAAGGCATAAAACCCAACCATGGTGATTATAAAAACAAAGGCGAGCAGCCCACACATAATCACTTTAAACTTTATTTCCCATCCTTTCCATGCAGAAGATGAAAAGGAGCATCTTCCTTGATTATCATTTACCATTACACCCGCTTTCTTTATATTTGGTTTGACTCTCTTTTCGACGAGATCTCCGATGCTTCATGTTCTCCTCTCTATCCCGGACAATCCGGAAGCCAATAGGCTTTTTTAATAATTCAAGACGAACAGAATATAACATTACACAGCAATTAACGTGCCACCGTCGAAAATAAATATGAATCGGATGTATTGTCATATAATTATACACAGTCTCCAGTGCCTGCCGTTCAAAAACGATCTGTTGCTTTATTGAATTATGGCATCTTGTGTTCAAGAAACGGCATGCGCACAGGTTGTTTTCGCGGGGGTATTGTGGATAACTTATTGATAATATGATAATAAGAGACAATTCGGAGAACTGTTCAATACTCGGCATGGGCTAAGAGGGTGAATACCTGTCGGAACCAAGGGCAAATCCCGCAACATTTTAAAATGGTTGAAGAATTTAGGGAGTTAAGGATTGAAGACAGGGTGAATTCAAAGGATAGGGTATATTTGATGCCATGTTGTTTACCCTACGGGAAAGTCTGAGGACTCCAGATGATAAAAGACTCGGAAAAGTCGACTGCTGTATCGTCATAAAGGTCATGATGCCGATTATAAACACTCTCTGCTCCGGCCAGAGCGCCGAAGAATAGCAACTGCCGCAGTCGCCCAGGTCCCGGACCGGGCCGATATACGAATGGCCATTGATATCTCGAAGATCAAAGGACGAAGGATCAGTGTGAGAAATGGCCGATTGATATTCTGCCATTTATAGTTTTTGTGTTTTACTGCATCGATCCCATGGTTGATAGGGGAAAAGAAAAAGAAGAACAAACCAATGCAATGCGGAGACCATCCAAAAGATTTAGTAACATCATTCAATCCTTGCCCGTTACCTTACCCCATGCCAAGTTCTTCAGGGGAAACTTCTTTTAATATGGAGACCTCATGACTTTCTACCACGCCTCCCCACTTCTCCATCATCGACAGCATTTCCGGGTCCGCATACATCTTATCCATCAATGTCTCCATGCTGGCAAGGCTGTCCCATTCGCTCTCAAAACTTAGGGTCCGTACCGAATCTCCGTTTTTCTTTCGATCTTCTTGGTTTTAGTCTTCTATCGTTTCCGCATCTGCGTTCTTCGCCGGACCTTCGTTCAGGGATATGTCGGCTGTATAAATATTGATGCCTGTCAATACCTGAACGCCTGCCCCCATTGTCGTGCAATATTTTGCCCATGATAATTTACTCCTTTAAAAAACTTTTTCGTCTAAACTCGTCTAAACTCCATAAGACCGATAGCGTCGGAATCTAAAAAACGTGGTTCCTGAACCGAGAAAAAAATATGTTTCAACTATCCATAACAGGATATTTTTTGTTTTCTTCGGTCCCAATACAGGCCTCTTCTATCCGTACTGCTTCGCCTTTCAGGGCCTTTATACAGAGTGCTATGGGTCTGCCTGCGGTCGATAAATTCAAAGGTTATGCCGACCGGAACCCTGCTTTTGCGTCTTTCTTTACCACTTCGGAGTTCTTTTTGAAGATAAGGATAAGCATTCATTTTGCACCTCCAGCTTACATGTGGTAAGCCGCTCGACAAGTTTTCGTGGAATGCGCTTTTCCTGTTGAATCACCGAAATTCAACTGAGCGAGCTGTTGCAGCTCAACACATGTAATTTCATTTTTTAGAAATATTACAGTATTAAAGGTTAACAGTCTATCGCTCTTATTGTGATTTTTTTGTGGTAATATGGTTAGTTAGCTTGCCATTATTAGTCCTACATAGGTCAGCAGGCGTGTATAATTTCCGTAATATAGAAATTTTATGAATGGGTGAGGCGAGCAAGGGGAGAGCTTCCAATATTCAATGGCAAAACCTGATCAGGGAAAATGTTCAATACTCAACAGGTTAATGAGGTTCCGGTTAATCTCGTGAGGATTTCCCAGTATCATTTCGGTCTCACACAGGATCTTTTGACGGGTTTCAATGCTTGCAGGAATCGTTGCGCGTATCAGCTTTAAGGTCGGGGAAACGGAATGCTCACCATTACAGTAGACCCTTTTTCTCGATCCCCCGTGATGATCATATGCCCATTATAATAGCGGGCACGTTCTCGCATCCCAAGGAGCCCAAATGATGTTGAATCTGAAATCTGATTTGGAGTAATTCCTTTACCGTTATCCGACACCGCCAGTATCAGTTCATTATCTTCTTGGGTAAGGCTGACCGTGATCATTGTGGCCCGGGCATGGCGCGCAATATTCAACACCGCTTCCTGAAAGATACGAAATATCGCTGTTGAAAGATCCGGAGGCAGGTTAATATCCTGTGGAACAATTACTAATCGATGCTTGATTCCGGTACGCTTTGTAAGGTTTTGAATGTGACATCCAATGGCTGCTGAGATCCCGAAATCATCCAGTAAAGGCGGTCTCAACTCGGAACAGATCCTGTGGATGGTTTTAACACTCGCATCAACAAATTGGATCATGGACTTTGTCTTATCAAGCAGCGACTCATGATCTTTGGGCAATCTTTTACTTAACCAGTCTGCATCCATTTTCAAAACCGTCAACAACTGGCCGAATTCGTCATGGATCGCACGGGCAATCCCTGCCCTCTCCTGCTCCCTGGCAGATTGTAAATGGCTGGAGAAATTACGTAACTGTTCTCGGGACTCTCTCAAATTCTCTTCACTCTTCCGAAGTGCCTTTTCAACCCGTTTACGCTGGGCAATCTCTGCTTGAAGTTCTTGGTTGGCGATCGCAAGCTCCCGGGTTCGTTCCTGAACGCGCCTTTCCAGTTCTCTGTGAATTTCCCGGAGTTCACGCTCCGTATGCCATTTCGAAGCCAATGCAGATGCTACTTGAACCACTTCCTGGCGGTGAAGCGGCTTTTTGATATAGAGCAGTTTATACACCGGGGGAATCAGACGAGCAATCTCTTGGGGATGAAAATCCGAATACCCGGTAATGATCACAATTTCAATATCCGGGTCCAATCCCCTGATCTGTTCCGCTGCCCAAACGCCGTCAGGCCCCGGCGGCATTCGAATATCAAGAAAAGCCACGGAAAAAGGCAGGTTTTGTTCAAGAGATCTTTTCACCACATCAACCGCTTCATCTCCCTGCCAACAAGTTACAAGATCAAAAGATATGACCGATTGATCTGATGAGTCCTTACTACTTAACTCGCCCGTCTTCGAAGAAAGCATATAATCGGTTTTTTTACCGGAAAAAATTTTATCGAATACATTTAGAATGGAAACCTCATCATCGGCTACAAGTATTCTAAAAACTTTCTGGTTAAGTTCAGTCATACTTACACATCCTGTTTAACATCATGTGAATTTCTATATTATTTCTCATCCAGCACGTTCCGGACGGTAAGGGTAAAATCACGCACTACAAACGGCTTGAATACCAAAGCGCTCATTCCCGGCTCCCTGACTTTTTCCTGGGATATTTTTTCTATGAAACCGGCACAGAAAATAATCGGAATATCTGCACGGATGTTCAGGATCTCCTTTGCCAGCTTTCGACCATCCATTTTCGGCATGGTCAACTCCGTAATCAATATAAGAGTTGTTTTACCATACGAGCCGGTTTTTTATTGCGTAGTGAATTAATTCGGAGTTATTCTTCATTTTCATTTTTTCCAGAATACGAAAACGGTAGGTGCTGATCGTATTGACACTTAAGGATAGTTTTTCTGCAATATTTTTCACTGTTTTGCCTGAAGCAATCATACACATGACCTGAAATTCACGGTCAGATAAATACTCGTGTAGCGGTTTTTCCGTATTAATCTCAAGATCAAACGCTAATTTTTCGGCAAGGGAATTACTGATATATTTTCTGCCCGCGGAAATTTTCTTAATGGCTTTTATCAATTCCTCCGGCGCACTTAATTTTGTCAAATAACCTGCAGCGCCCATCTTTAGCGCTCGAACTGCGTACTGCTCTTCAGGATACATACTCAACATCAAAACCGGGAGATGGGGCATTTCCTGCTTAATCTGTTTTAACGTTTCCAAACCGCCCCTTCCGGCCATGGCAATGTCTAATAAAACAATGTCATAATCATGCTTGCGAATCAGCTCCAGGGTTTCCTGTTCGCTCGCTGCTTCACCGGTAACGGCCAATCCGGAGGTATCCGCGACAATTTGTTTCAATCCTTCACGAACAATTGCATGATCATCGACAATCAGTATTTTAACCATGAAAATTTACATCCCATCGAATTCTAGGTTTTATAACCCGATGGTTGCATAAAATATTTCGATTCACCCAGGTCGCCATGATGAAAACCGTTGCCAGCGTTAACTGATCCTGGATTCTGGCATCTGGATGCTGGATGTTTTTTGAAGTCACTATTGGAGCTATCCTGAATATCCAGTATCCAGTATCAAGCATCCAGCATCTATCCATTTATGGCAACTAATTCACGAAAATCTGGAACAACGGTTAGATCTATTTTTTGCAACGTTAGGGTCAACAGGCCACTATGCCATTATACCCATTCAGTGGGCTTTTTCTATTCCGTATTTCTTCATCTTGCTGTAAAGAGTGCCCCGGGCAATATCCAGCTCCTCGGCGCTTCGTTTCAGGTTCCAGTTCGTTTTTTCCAGAACCTTACGGATGATTGTTGCTTCTGCAAGCGGAAGCGAGCTGGAAGAAAGTTTGAGATCGAATGTTTTTGTGTGAGAGGCTGCGCAGGATTTTTCCGGCAAGTCGGCCGGGATAATTTCTCTTCCCTTACAGAAAATTACGGCATTTTCAATGGTATTTGCCAGCTCTCTGATATTGCCCGGCCAGTCATATGCATATAGTATGTCCATCGCCGCCCTGGAGATACCC
>CAZIIV010000149.1:0-7287 GCA_964539365.1 uncultured Desulfobacteraceae bacterium
GCTCGGAGGCCATAAAACAAAAAAGGCTGCTGTCTCAAAAGCTTTAATTGAATATATACAAAATTTAGAGCAAGAAAAAATTCTCTCGATGTTTGGGACTGTGGAATACGATCCGGAATATGATTATAAAGAGCAGAGACGCCGTTCATGAAGGTCATAGTTGATACCAGTGTATGGTCCCTGGCATTAAGGCGTGACAAGCCGGAATCCAATACCACAGTCCATGAATTTCAGCGCATGATTCAGGATCATCGCGTACAAATGATTGGACCCATACGGCAGGAGATCCTGTGTGGTATTCGCAGTGAATCTCAGTTCAAAAAACTTCAAAAACATCTTGAAAGCTTTCCCGATCGCCCAGCCATCACCGAAGATTATGTTACAGCAGCGAAGTATTTTAATCTTTGCCGCTCAAAAGATATACAGGGCTCAAATACTGATTTTTTAATTTGCGCCATGGCCAACAGAAACAAGTTTTCAATATTTACTACAGACAAAGATTTCGAGCTGTTTTCGAAGCATATAAAAATTATTCTTCACAAAGCAGCATAATTCCAATCGGGTAAGGGGGAGTCTTTCTCTCCCCTTCCCCACACCACCCGGCAAGCGGGTCACCCCATAAGTTCACGCCCATGCTGGGCGTACACCATCCACTCGTGCGGACGCGAAGGGGCGATGTGCCTTGTCGGAGAGTCTCCCAGCAGGTCGCCAGTCACTGCCGCGCGCCGCACAGTTCAATTGTTCTGCCCCATATAACCTTTGACATTTTTCTTGACTTGACCATTTTAATTGACTATTTTGTTAAAAAAAGGGGGTGGTCAAATGAAAACAATGGCCATAAGTAAATTTAAGGCACATGCGTTAAAGGTATTAAACGAGGTCGCAAAATCCCAAGAAACCATCGTCATAACGAAAAGAGGTAAGCCCCTTGCTCAAGTCGTACCCTATCACAAATCCGCAATGAAGCCTACACCAGGCAAACTTTCAAATGCTTTTGTTTTCGAAACGGATATAGTCACTCCGCAAGGCGAAGGGTTGTGGGAAGCATATCAAAAGCTTACGGGACATCCTAAAAATATAAGTTTCTATTTTAATGGGTATTCATTGATGGATGAAAAGAATCTTATAATATTAGGGGTTCCCTAAGTCTCCCCCGGCACTTTAAGGAGTTCCTTGCCGTACCGCGTTTCACCGCTTTTCATAGCCCTCTGGTAACCTTCCCAATGGCGCTGACGTAATTTTTCGGGGATAATGAGGTCTAAATTTTTCCCCTGAATTTCCTCCGTTTTGTAACCAAAAATTGCCTCGGCCCCTGAATTCCATAAATCGATAATTCCGTCCCGGTCCGCAAAAAGAATGGCGTCCTGAGAATTTTCTACTATCTGATGATAGATCAATCGGGTATCGGTCATGATTACCTCCATCTTGTTTATCCTATCAGACCTTATGAAGAGGTACTCATACCCCTTGTTTATGAGCGAGCTCCCATCGTTTATCGAGAAAATAAAGGATCGGAACCGTCATTCTTGAAAACAGGAGCGATGCCACCTCCCCTGCCATCAGGGATATGGCAAGGCCCTGGAAAATGGGATCGAAGAGAATAACCGAGGCGCCCACCACCACGGCCGCAGCCGTTAACATCATCGGCCGAAAACGAACCGCACCTGCATCGATGACGGCAAGATCCAGAGACATCCCCTCTTTCAAACGCAATTCTATAAAATCCACCAGGATGATGGAGTTTCTCACAACAATGCCGGCACCGGCAATAAAGCCGATCATGGAGGTTGCGGTAAAAAATGCGCCAAGCATCCAGTGTGCGGGCAAAATTCCGATAAGAGAAAAAGGAATGGCTGCCATTATCACCAGTGGCGTGCTGTAGGATTGAAACCACCCGACCACCAGCACGAAGATAAGCACTAATACGACACCAAAAGCAATGCCAAGATCCCGGAAGACTTCATAAGTTATATGCCATTCCCCGTCCCATTTCATGGCATATTTACGGTCACTTTGAGGAATCGTTGCGGTGTGCTGAGTCATCTTATACCCTTCGGGAAGCATGATGGCATCGATTTTCTTTTTCATTTCCAGAATGGCATATACCGGACTTTCCTTGACACCGGCCACGTCCCCGATCACATACACCACCGGCATAAGGTTTTTATGATAAATGCTGAGATCCACATCTGTTTTGTGCGTCCTGACCAGAGCGGACAGGGGGACGAGTTCCCCACCGGCGGACGCTATCTTGATCGCTTCCAGCCGCCGTGTTCCGGCCCGGGCGGACAGGGGCAAGCGTATTATGATCGGCACATCTTCCTTTTCATCCTGTTGATGGAGCAGCCCCACCTGTCTCCCGGTCATTGCCGTTTCCAAAGTTCTCGTAATTTGAGCCACGCTCACTCCATGAAGAGCGGCTTTTTCCTTGTCCACCTCCAAAAGATAACGCGGCCGATCTTCTTCCATAAACCAGTCCACATCCACGACTCCCGGTGTTTCTTCAAAAATTTCCATGACCTGTAAAGCAATTTCCCTTTGCCTATTATAATCCGGTCCATAGACCTCGGCCACCAAAGTGGACAAAACAGGAGGACCCGGGGGCACTTCCGCTATTTTCACCCGTGCATTATTCCGGTCGGCAATCTCTTTTAACGCGGGACGGACCCTCTTGGCGATCGCGTGACTCTGATCTTTTCTATGTGCTTTTTCCACAAGGTTTACCTGGATGTCTGCCAAATTCGGACCCTGTCGCAGATAGTAATGACGCACCAGGCCGTTAAAATTAAAAGGACCTGACGTTCCCACGTAAATTTGATAGTCTGTTACCTCGTTCACCGTTTTGAGATATTCGCCCATCTCCATGGCGGCGGTTGCCGTATCCTCCAGGGTTGCGGAATCCGGCATGTCGAGAATGACTTGAAATTCGCTCTTATTATCAAAGGGAAGAATTTTTACCCGAACCAGACCAATCCCCACCAGAATACAGGATATCAGCAAAAGACATATGACGGCGATCAAAAATATCCAGCGCCATAACGGGCTCTCAATAAACTGCGTCATAACCCGGCGGTACAGGTGGGTGCTCCACCCTTCCTTTTCATGTTCTTCTGGTTCGTCGGCAACGGTGTTGGGCTTGAGTATCCGCAGTGATGCCCAGGGAGTTACCATGAATGCCACCAGTAAAGAAAACACCATGGCAGCGGAAGCGCCCACCGGAATCGGCCGCATATAGGGACCCATGAGACCTCCCACGAAAGCCATGGGTAAAATGGCACCGATCACCGCCAGCGTGGCAAGAATCGTGGGGTTTCCCACTTCATCCACTGCCTGGATGGCCACCTTGAGCCGGGAACGGCTCCGGTTTCCTGGAAGTCGAAAATGCCGAACTATATTTTCAACCACCACAATGGCATCATCTACCAGGATTCCGATGGAAAAGATAAGTGCAAACAGGGTGATCCGGTTCAGGGTATATCCGTACAAATAAAAAACAGCCAGGGTCAGTGCCAGGGTCACGGGAATGGCAATGGCCACCACGCCGGATTCCCGATGCCCCAGGGCAAACCAGATAAGAATCGTCACGGATACGATGGCAATCATCATGTGGAACAATAATTCATCCGATTTTTCCTTGGCCGTTTGACCGTAGTGGCGGGTAACGGTCATTTGGATATTATCCGGTATAATGGTTCCTCTGGTCTTTTCAATACGGGCCAGTACGTTGTTTGCCACGGCAATGGCATTGGTCCCCTTTCTTTTAGCAATGGTAAGGGTGACTGCCGGATACACCCCTTTTTGATCCTTATGAACCGTTATCCCTTTTTCCCGGGCCGCAGGTCCCCTGCCGAAAAAGACATAATGATCCGCTTCACCGGGGCCGTCGGTAATACCTGCGACATCCCTCAGATATACCGGCCTTCCCTCAAAAACCCCAATGACAACCTGCCCTACGTCACGGGTATCCTTGAGAAATCCGCCAACATGGATCAACACCTGTCCGTCCGGTGAAGGAAATGATCCTGCGTCTGTCTCTTGATTGGCGGTGCTCACCATCATGGCCACCTGGTCCAAGTCCAGTCCAAAGGCGGAAAGGCGAACCGGATCCAAATGAACGACCACCCGGCGATGCTCTCCGCCGATAATCGTCGTGAGTGAAACATTCCGTTCCCTCTTTGCCAGATCTTCAACCTCTGCCGCAACCCGCCGCAGCAGGTATGAGTCCGCGTCTTCTCCCCAAAAAGTCAGCGACAGAATGGGGACATCGTCAATGTAACGGGGTTTGATCAGTGGCGGGCTTACGGCCCAGGGAATTAGGTCCATGTTCGCCATGAGTTTGGACTGGAGGCGAACGATGGATTCTTCTTCGTTCTGACCCACAAAAAATCGGACCACGGCCATGGAGACTCCCGGACTTGATGTGGAATAAACATATTCTACACCGGGTATTTCCCAAAGCAATTTCTCCATGGGACCGGTCACCCGTTCTTCCACCTCTTTGGCACTGGCGCCGGGCATTTTAACAAAGATATCGATCATGGGAACGATAATCTGGGGCTCCTCTTCCCTGGGCAGAGCGATAACTGCAGCGATCCCCAGTAATATAGATGCGATAATGATAAGAGGCGTCAGCTTTGAATCGATAAAAAATTGTGCGATTTTGCCGGCAGCGCCTGTTTCTTCGTTCATGAAACATCCTCCACTTTAACGCCATCCATAAGGTCAGACGTAGGATCAACCACATACCGGCCGCCTTCTTTGAGTCCCGAAACCACTTCAACAGTATCCCCGAATGTTCTTCCAATACGGATCAGCCTGAAATGGGCAAGCTTAAGGGAATCCACCAGATATATGCCGGTTAACTGACCTTCGTGTCTTACCGATGTTAACGGTATCAACAGCATGCCGGCCTCGCCCACCGGAATTTCCACGCGCGCGAACATGCCGGACCGGATGGTCTTGTCCTCCGGAAGTGCCACTCTCACCCGAAAGGTGCGGCTTTTTGGATCTGCCGACGGATCGATTCTTCCGATAAAACCTTCAAAAGACCGGTCTTGAATGGAGGGAATCTTGATCTTTACTTTCTGTTTCAAGCGAATGGATTGAATGTGTCTTTCCGGCAGCACCAGGGCAACACAATGTACTCCTTCCTTGTCCAGAGTAAGAAGGGGAGTGCCGGGTGCAGCCAGGTCTCCTTCATCGACCATTTTGGCGGTCACTTTGCCGTTATAAGGCGCCCGGACCGATGCATCTTTTTTACCGACTCGAGCGGCAGCGACCGATGCTTCCGCCTGCTGAACCCGATAGCTTGCCGCTCCCACCATGGCTTCGGTCTGGGCCAGGGATGCTTCCGCCTGGCGGAATCGGGCTTCGACTTCATCGAATTCCTGTCTGCTTGCAGATTCTTCTTTCATGAGATTGAGATAGCGTTTATAAGTTGCACCGGCAAGCACGGCGCCGGCCTTGGCGGCATCCCGCACTGATTCAGCGGAGATCTCCGCTCTTTTGGCCTCGGCAAGGGCTGCCTGGGCTTTCCGGAGTTGAGCCGACACCTGGCGATCATCGATCACTACCAGAAGATCTCCTTTTTTGACCAAATCGCCTTCCCGTACATTAACGCCCGTTACTGCTCCCATAAGCTTGCTGGAAAGGGTGCTGGAAGTCCTGGCCTGAACCGTTCCCACCGCTTCATATATAAACGGCTGTCGGATAACCCTTGCCGTAGTGACAGCGGTTTTTATCACCTTGTTTTCAACTTCCCCGGTGGTGCCGGGTTCAATTTTGTCACCACACCCGAAAAGAAAACCCATAAAATACAAGAGGGTAACGTATAAATATTTTTTCAGTAACATGTTAAACTCCATGATGTTATGATTAATTATCAATTGCCAATCCAAAATTCTCATCAATGGTACCGGCGGCCAGTGCCAGCCGGATTCCGGCCACCTTGTAATCGTGAAGGGCTTTAAAATGGCTGGTGCGGGCCTGTTGATATGCGGTTTCGGCATCCAGCAAAGCAACAATAGTTAACAGCCCATTGTTATATCGATTTCTTACGATCCGGAGCCCTTCTTCGGCCTGGGCCACGGCGGCTTTGGCCACCTGAATCCGTTTCCAGGCGCTCTGAGCCTTTAGGAAGGATTCACGGGTCTGAACGCCAACGTTGAGTTCCATGCCTTTCCGAAATTCCTGTATCCGGAAAAGAGAAGATCTGGCCGCTTTTGTCTTTGCAGAAATACGGTGTCCGCTGAAAAGATTTACATTCATGACGGCCCCAATGGCATAGTTGTTTTCAGTGTCGCTGAAATCTTCCGAATTAATTTCATAGGTTCCCACAAGCTCCAAATCGGGGAAGTGGCCGGCCCGTGATTTATGGATTTCTTTTTTTGCGATATCTTCCTGATATCGGATACTTTCCAGATCCGGACGGTTTGAAAGGGCACTGGTTATCCACTGTTCAACAGACCCTTTGGTTTCTGTACATTTTTTAAAAGGGGTTACAAGGTGTAACGGCTTATCCGTTGTCATCCCCATGGCGGCGTTCAGCATGGCCCGGGCCACCTTGACGTGACTTTCCGCTTCAAGCCGCTGCTGCTCCAATTCTGCAATACGCACATTTGCCCTCAAATAGTCACTTTTCACAACAAAACCGTTTTCAAACCGGGATTGGACCATCTTTAGATTGGCTTTGGCGGTTTCAAGGGTTTGAACGATAACCACAAGATTCTCTTGTGCGAGAAGAAGGCCCACATAAGCTTTTGCCGTTCTGGTAATTACTTCCTGAGCGGTCCGCTTAAGCATGAGGGATGCAGCCGCCTGATTTTGTTGCGCCTGTTTATATCCAATGGTTGTCTGGCCGCCATCATAGACCGGCCAGGACACAGAAAGAGCAGAATTAAAGTTGTTGATTTCATTCGGGTCATTAAGCTTGTCAAGATCAAAGTCTGCCTGAGTTAAATTCCCCTGAAGCATTTTGGCGCCGGTCGCCCACATAGGATTGGTGGTTCGGTTAAAGGTCTCGGTAAAATAGATCTGCGGGAAAAACCCGGACCGGGCCTGAATTACCTCTGATTGTATCATCTCCACCTGAAAGCGTGCCGCTTTGATTTCAGGATTCTGCTCAACGGCTCTCTTAATTGCTTG
This sequence comes from uncultured Desulfobacteraceae bacterium, assembly GCA_964539365.1. GTDB lineage: Bacteria > Desulfobacterota > Desulfobacteria > Desulfobacterales > UBA11574 > S5133MH16. The sequence goes on from CAZIIV010000149.1 coordinate 7,144, forward strand.
AGACAGGGTCAAGGATTCCGGTAAATTTGTGTTTTGAGCGGCTGTTTTAACTGTAATTGTTAGAGAGATAAAAGACGTCGTTGCTAAGATCCACAAAAATATCTTATAATTTATTGATTTCATATGGCCCCTTTCTACCGATAA